>CAYWDE010000012.1:0-5717 GCA_964456885.1 uncultured bacterium
CTTCACGTCCGCGGTGGTTTGCGGCTTGTAGCCGATCGAACGATTGCCAAAGCTGGCGGCCTTGGAGAGGTGCTCGTTGGCCTGTCACGGGAATTGACCCGGACCGGGCATGATGTCGATGTGATCATCCCTAAATATGATTTTATAGACCTCAATAAAGCGGAAAATCTACATATAGAAGTACCTAATTTTAAGTGTCTTGAATACCAGAATACGATGTGGGGAGCCAAGGTTGAAGAGTGCCGGCTTCACCTCTTAGACTCCCGCCACCCAGCCGGTTTTTTCCACCGGGATAAAATTTATGGGTGCGAAGATGATATCACCCGCTTTATCTATTTTTCACGAGCTGCCCTCGAATATTTAAAATTTAAAAAAGAGCCGATCGACATTCTCCATCTCCACGATTGGCATGTGAGCCTTGCGGCCCCGATGGTAAAAGATCTTTTTAAAGAGCTTAAAATCAAAGCGGTTGTCCTCTCTATCCACAATCTTGAGTATCAGGGGAAATGCGCCGTCCACGACCTCGATCTGATCGGCCTCAACGGATTAACCTACTTAACGCCAGACAAAATGCAGGATGACAACCCCAGATACCCGAAAACAATCAATCTATTGAAAGGGGGAATTGTCTATGCAGACGCGATCGTCCCTGTCTCTCCCACCTACGCCCAAGAGATCCTCACACCCGCTTATGGGTTTCAGCTCGATTCCACTCTGAAAAAAATGGGCCCGAAAATTCAAGGAATTCTCAATGGGATCGATACGACCATCTGGAATCCAGAGACAGATTCTCACCTCTCTACCCGATTTTCGGTTGAGTCGGCAAGCAAAGGGAAACTGGCAAACCGATCCAAATTTCCAACAGATCAAACTAAAAGACCTTGGATAGGGACCATAACGCGCCTTGTCCCTCAGAAATCGCCTGAACTGATTGAAGAAGCGCTTCTAACAACCCTCGATTTAGGGGGCAGTTTTTTTCTCATAGGCTCCTCTCCTGTATTTCAGATTCAGGAACAATTTGAAGCTCTAAAAGAGAAATACAGAAATCATAAGCAGGTTTTTCTCCACTATCACTACAACGAGACTTTAGCCCACCAGCTCTATGCAGCTCTCGACCTACTGATTGTCCCCTCCCGCTTCGAGCCTTGCGGATTGACACAGATGATCGCTATGCGCTACGGGACGGTCCCGATTGTCCGCTCTACAGGAGGCCTTAAAGATACGGTCTTTGATTGCGAAGATCCTAAAATTCCTGCTCAACAGAGAAACGGTTTTTCATTTAAAGACCCAACCAAACTATCGTTGAACGCAACACTGAAAAGGGCCTTCCACCTTTTCCGCTCAGACCCAGCCACGTTTCAATCGCTCATTCGACGAGGAATGCAATCCGATTTTAGTTGGAGAGTTCCGGCAAAAGAGTATCTAAAGATATACCAAAAATTAAAAAGCGCGTCTAATGTGGACCCAATTCGCATAGATATAATCCACAACCGAAATGGCAGTGTAAAGAGCTGCCGCAGCGACTGTAAAGAGACTGATCTGTTGAAATAGGGCAAGAGAGATCGTCCCATTTGTATAAGGGATCATTAGCAAGATAATCAGAAAAGAGGCAGCCCCCTGAATGGCCGCTTTCATTTTGCCGCTAAAACGGGCAGCTAAAGCGACCCCTCTCAATGCACATAATGTCCTCAGAGTGCTGATAAAAAGATCCCGATAGAGAAAAACGAAGACCAAAATCAGCGGCAATCCGACAAAACCTTGCGTGAAGGTAAGAAAGAGGGAGATATGGGTGATGCTATCTGCCATCGGATCCAACACTTTCCCGAGATCGGTCACCTCATTGCGCCGTCTAGCAAGCATCCCATCGAGATAATCTGAGCATTCACAAATGATCAAAAGGATGAGCAGAATATAAGGGAGCCAAATCAGAGAAATACCAAGCCTATCTCTTTCTAAATAGAGGATAGGAAAAGCAGGGCTTAGGACAATCCTAAGGAGAGTTAAACAGTGGGACGGATTCATTAGCTACAGAGATTAACCAAGGGGAAACTTTTTTTGCAACGCTACTCATTCAACTGAGCTAATTGTCCGCAAGCGGCAGCGATATCTTTCCCCTTCGTATAACGCCAGGTCGTATTGATTCCCGCCTCTTCAAGAACTCCTCGAAAATCTTCAATCGTCGTCTTTTCAGGGCGATTGAGATTGAGGCCATCTACTGGATTGTAAGGGATCAAATTAACAGTGCACTGTTTTCCCGCCAAAAGCTTCGCGAGCTCAACGGCGTGTCTATAGTGGTCATTGATGCCAGCTAGAAGGGTGTATTCGTAGGTGATGTCCCGCTTCGTTTTTTCCGTATAGTCGTCCATCGCCATTAAAATCTCTTCGAGCGGATATTTTCTTGCGTAAGGGATGATTTTTTTACGGGTATTTTGATCGGGTGCATGCAGAGAAAGGACCAGATTCACTTTCAGAGCTTCTTTCGCAAGGCGCTGAATCCCCTCGACAACACCTACAGTTGAGACAGTGATCCGGCGCTGAGAGATATTGAGCCCTTCAGGTAAGTGGAAAATTTCGATCGCTTTTACAACTGCTTCATAGTTTTCAAGCGGCTCACCCATTCCCATGAATACGACATGGGAGACCCTCTCCCCTTTTTCATTGAGGAAACGGTTGATATGGAGAACCTGCTCCACAATTTCTGCAGGGCTTAAATTGCGCATGAGTCCGGCTTTGCCAGAGGCGCAGAAGGCGCAGCGCGCAGGGCAGCCCACTTGGCAAGAGACGCAAACGGTCCGGCGATCGCCAGACATAATGAGGACCGACTCAATCTTTTTTTGATCGGGCAATTCCCAGAGGAATTTAATCGTCTCTAAGTCTTCCGATTCTTGCGTCTTGAGAAGTTTAATTACTGGAAAAGAAAACTGGGCAGCCAACTTAGCTCTAAAGTCTTTGCCGATGTTGGTCATCTCATCAAAAGAGAGGGCCCCTTTTACATAAATCCAATCTATAATTTGAGCGGCGCGGAACGGTTTTTCTCCGTTTTCCCCCATCCACCCCTTGAGCTCTTCTAAAGAATATGAACAAATTTCTTTCATGATGGCAAAAATTATAGCATAATCGAGAAAAAGGGGATAGTTATGCTTGCAAATCCGTTTCTCTACTGGGTCGATAAATTCTATGGGTTGTTCATCAAAGCTGGATCTAACCTACAGAGTATCTTCCTTTTATATATGAGAGCTACCTGGGGGCACCAACTCCTTTTAACGGGCGTAGATAAGCTTAAAGACATCCCCGGAACGGTTAAAATTTTCACTACTTTGAACATCCCCTCCCCCCTCTTTCACGCTTATGAGGTGGGAATTGTCGAGGCTGTCGGCGGCATTTTATTCATGATCGGATTTGCCTCTCGGATCACAGCCATCCCTCTCATTATTTTAATGCTGACCGCCCTTAGCACAGCTCATGCGGAAGCTCTAAAGAACCTCAACTTTGTCGCCGATCCCCACACGTTGGTGATCCAAGCCCCCTATCCATTCCTTATCACAGCGATCCTCGTCCTCCTTTTCGGCCCAGTAAGATTTTCCCTCTATGCATGTATCAAACGATGGGTAAACCACCAACCCAAATACTAAACTTAAAGCGACTCTCTTCGATTCTACAACGACAGGGCCAGTGATACCCACTGAACAGTTCTGAATGCGTCTCTCCACCTCCAAAACGAAAAGGCCGAGCACAAGCTCGGCTTTTTTTATCCCATGAGAAAGTCTAATTATTGATTTTTAATTCGCTCAAAAATGCCAATAAGATATTCGCATTCTTCATATCAATTTTGATGGGAGACGCATTTTCTAGATTTTGTGCAATCGAGTATCGAAAAGATACGGCTCCTTCTTTAGTCAGAATCTCACGAGTCCAACTATACGCCATGTCCGCCTCTCCTTTAACCAAAGTTGTTTTATAAAACAAAGATTTTGGCTCTATACCAATCATAGTAATTGCCACTTCCTGGTCTGGAAAGGATTGTCGAACTGCTTCCTCTATTATATTTTTTATACCAGGGATGTTTGAGTAATCTGTTTTAAATCCCACACCTTTGTTATAAGTTATCATAAAAATTTCTGAAAAATTATCACTGTGAATAGAATACTCTCGAACTTCTTCACCGTTGACTATATGTTTCTCAACATGCCACCTACAGATCTGTTCTGGAATTTTAAAGTTTACCCCACCTAAAGTTTCAGCAAATGCAGAGCTTGTAGCACAACAGACAAAGACAACAAAGAAAAGTAAAAAATGCAGGCTATTTAGCGTGTGCACAACAGATTTCATGACCTAACTCCTTTATACGCCCATAAGAGTGCCTATTTGAAATGATTTCTTCCAATCAAAAGTTCTGAACGCGTCTCTCCACCTCCCCACACACAAAAGCTTCGGAAAAATTCCGGGCTTTTTCTCTTGGGAAGGAGAAAAATCTAAATTATTTCTAAAAGGGTGCACTAGCTTAAATTTAGGGACAACAACCCAAAACAGAGGAGGAGCATCAAGATTAAGAAAGGTTTCCCTCCAGAGACTGTATAGGGGCCTTCGATTTTTTTGACATACCGTCCTATCCAAATGATGACGACAGGTAAAATTCCGAACAGAATCACATTGATGAATCCACCCGCGAAGCTCAAAGCCTGCAGAAAGATTCTCGGATAGGAAAGAGAGATGAGAAGGGGCGGGATCAACACAAAGGCGTGCAATACCAATTCCGACGGAGGTTTTCTGAATGCATCCCTCAAGAAATCGACAAACGAAAGAGCAATCGTAATAAATGAGGTAAAAAGGGCAAAGAAGCAAAAGGCATTGACCCAATATAAGACAGAACCCGATTGATTTGTCGCTTGAAGCAGATCCGTTGCCAGCGAGCTATTTTTGCAAGCAGAGGCAGGATCTGAAATCATCCCCAATATGATGAAATTCCAAACGAGATAAAAAAGAAACGGGATTATATTTCCGATGATAATCACCGAGCGGAGCACTTCCGCATTTTTCTGAAGGTGGAACGTTAAGCTTGGAATGAGATTGTGATAGCCAAAACAGATCAGTAAAATCGGCAGAGCGGCTACCGCTAAAGGGGCGTTCATGTATTGGAGATTTGTCAACTCTACATGAGGCAACCCAACAACGATTAGAAAAAGATAGGAGAGGAAAAGCCCCGCCATCAAAATGCGATTGATCCAATCGACTCCCCTCACCCCTTTATAAATCACTGCGCTCGCTGAGAAAGCGCTGATCCCCATTGCTAGTTCCTTCGAAATAGGGAGCGATAGGGCGTTAAAAATGAGCTGCACGAGCTGCCCAGCAGCATCGAGGTAAGCGACAAAGATCGTATAGAAAAGGAATAAGAATAGACTACCTGTTGCGATCTTCCCCCATTTGCCTAATGCAAATTGGGCGATGGAGAGGAGATTGACTTTATGCTCAAACCAGAGGGCCGCTTCCAGTAACAATAGACCTGTTCCAGTCGTAAACAGATAAGCTAAAAACATAGCGAATGAGGAGGGGAAAAAACCGGAGGCGGCGCTCAAGACAGGGAGCCCGATCATCCCGGCGCCGATGCAGCAACCGGTGACAAGTAAAATCGCCCCAAAGGAGTTCTGTTTTCTAATCGCAATCGCCATCACTCTTTTCTCTCAAAAAATGCGTTCTTCAATGAACTGGTCAATCCGCGC
>CAYWDE010000012.1:5727-16324 GCA_964456885.1 uncultured bacterium
TTTTCTGTTGTAAAATTGCTAATGAAATTTTGAGCATCTTATTTAAATAATTTTCTACCAACCATTTACACATATATTTAAATCCAAAATGGCGATAGAGAACTTTGCATGTTTCTAGAATAGAACCGACCGCCTCCTGGGAAGAGTCGACCAATACTCTGCTACAAACCGCAGGCTCTACCCCCAACTTTTCAAAGCGGCAAAGGAGATCTAACATGGGACGGAATGAGAGGTGCTCATCAAAACCCCCCTCTTCTAAAATTTTACTTCTCAGCAGCCAGTGGGACTGCGCCTCATGTGAGACCCCTCTAGCAGAGATCAGATGGGGCTCTTTTTCAATCATTTCTTTTAAAAAGGAGAGGCCGTGAGGAGAGATGTACCGTTCTCCCGGCTCTAGAAATTGGATATATTTCCCTTTCGATTGGGCCACCCCTAAATTCATCATTTGGGCAAGGTTGCATCTCTTCGCATTTTCGACACGGATATTGAGCCCCTCGTACTGCCTTGGGAGCTCCTGAATACGCCCAGAGCCCTCTGCATCGAGAAGGAGGATCTCAAACGAGCCGTTTTGCCCTTTTAAAGAATCGAGAGTCGCCGGGAGCAGGTGGCTCCGGCCCCTGCACAAAAGATTTAAGCTAAAGTCTTCCATATGGTAGACTCAGATCCTAAATCAAGTGGTATTTATGTCCCAAGTCAAAAACATTCAAGACTCTCTTAAACCGATCGTCGCCCTTTGCAAACGGAGGGGATTCATCTACCCTGGCTCCGAAATCTATGGGGGCTTTGCGAACACTTATTCCTTTGGCCCTTATGGTGCCCAGCTCAAAAAAAATGTTAAAGACCTCTGGTGGCAAACCTTCGTCCAAAAAAGGCGGGATATGGTTGGCCTAGATGGCCCCATCCTCCTCCACCCGAAAGCGTGGGCCGCCTCTGGCCACCTTGAAGGGTTTAACGACGCCCTGATCGACTGTAAAGCGTGTAAAGGG
Source organism: uncultured bacterium (assembly GCA_964456885.1). Lineage (GTDB taxonomy): Bacteria > Chlamydiota > Chlamydiia > Chlamydiales > SM23-39 > REEB52. The sequence continues at coordinate 6,714 of CAYWDE010000012.1, forward strand.
CGATTCCGCTGCGACCATCTGATCGAAGAGACACTTAAACAAGATGCAGATGGACTCACTATTCCTCAAATGACCGACCTGATCCGCTCCCACAAAGTGAAATGCCCCAAATGCGGCGCCCAAGATTTCACAGAGGCGCGCCACTTCAACCTGATGTTCTCCACCCATATGAGCAAAACAGGGGGCGATGGGGACATAGCCTATCTAAGACCTGAGACGGCCCAGGCGATCTTCCTCGATTACAAAAACATCGTCGATACGATGCGGGTCCGGGTCCCATTTGGCGTTGCCCAAATTGGGAAAGCGTTCCGGAACGAGATCACCCCAGGGAACTTTGTCTTCCGCGTGATCGAATTCGAACAAATGGAAATTGAGTACTTCATCCGTGAAGCGGCTTGGGAAAAAACGTTTTCAGATTGGCTAAAGAGTATGCACGACTGGTGTAAATTAATTGGGCTCAACCCTGCCCGCGTTCATGAAAAAGAGCACCCGAAAGAGCAGCTCTCCCACTACTCGAAACGGACGGTCGATCTCGTCTACGACTTCCCTTTCGGGAGATCGGAGCTCTACGGACTCGCCTACCGGACCGACTTTGACTTAAAACGCCATGCCGAATTTGCGGGACAAACACTCGACTACACCGATCCTGATACAAGGGAAAAATTTGTCCCCCACGTGATCGAGCCCACTTTCGGCGTAGAGAGGACCCTCCTCGCTCTCCTCTGCGATGCCTATGAAGAAGAGCAGCTAGAGAATGGGGAGATGCGCACCGTCCTCCACCTCTCTCCTCGGATAGCTCCAGTGAAAGTGGCCGTTTTCCCCCTCATGAAAAAAGAGCCCCTCGGGAGCAAAGCGCAGCAAGTGTTTGATCAACTTCAAACCCTTTTTGCCTGCGAATATGACGAATCGGGAGCGATCGGCAAACGGTACCGGCGCCAAGATGAGCTTGGAACCCCCTACTGCGTCACAATCGACTTTGACACGATTGAAAACGACACTGTCACTTTACGTGATCGAGAGTCCCAATCAGCAATTTGATCTCTATGTTAGCTGAAAAATTGAGATAACTATGTCATTCCCCCCTCTCCCCCCATATGGGGGAGACTTTCCACAAGCTGGGGCCTCAACCCCTTTCCCAACAGACGACTCTTTATCTACCCCTGTTTCCCTCTCTCTGTATGACTCTCTACGATCTTCTCAATTATCAACCCCTCTACCGATGGGCTACCCTTATAACGGAGGGAGGGCCCAAAGCAATTCTACATTCGGAGAGGAAGCATTAAGAAGTACTCCGCTTCGAGACCCTTTTCCTACACCTGCTCCATCGAGGAACCGTGAAGCTAATCCTTTATCCCTCCCTAGGGGGAACGTTCAACGACCTGCACCAACAACTCCTTTCCCAAACCCCTTAACGGCGGGGACCCATTATCCCGCTTCAACTCAAGCAGGAGACCCTCCAGTTAGAACCCCTTTTCCTTCGTCAAGAAACTCTGATTCTAATCCTTTCGCTCTACCTACGGGTAACTTTCAACTAACAGGATCATTAACCTCTTCCCAGACTAACTACCGCTTAACAGAGACCGATCGAAACACTTCTGCTGCCGCAGCACAAGCCTTATTAACACGCCCCCCAGTTAGAGCCCCTTTTCCTTCGCCAAGAAACTCTGATTCTAATCCTTTCGCCCTACCTACGGGTAACTTTCAACCCCATGGATTATCACCCTCTTCTTTCTCTAGCAACTCCTTTGCAAGGACCGCTCAAAATACTTCTGCTATTGCAACGCAAGGATTAGCATTCCCTCCCGTTAGCAACCTTTCAGTTTCATCTAGCAACTCTCAACAGAGGCATTTTTCAGTTGATTCATTGGCAGAAAAATACTTCCGATTACTTAAAATTTTTAAAGATGCACGCAAAATATACTTATTTAAACTTTGGTTAAGAGAATCCCATATTTCTAAAGATGAGCCGACAGAAACCCTAGCAGAACTTCAAGCTTTGATCGCCGAATGTGATGATTCTATACAAGATACACAGAGAAGCTTAGACCAAATTCGCTATGCAACCAATCAACTACCGCTACAAACCGAAGCTGAGAGACCGACACCACCCCAATTCCCTATTCCCCCTCTAATTGACGAGATGGAAACAGATGGCGCTACAGAATCTTTAGAAGAAAGAAAGAGCCAAACCACTTCCTCTCCTAAAGAATCAAACCAGATTACCATTCAACATAAAAAACGGAAGAGATCTAAAATTATCAGTGAGGTAGAAAAATTTTTCCCGATTCTAAAAGAGGCCTATCCGCCAGGAACTTCAGTTTTTTACCATGGTAATGAGAAGAGGAAGCAAGACGCGAGGATCGAGAGCTACAAAGAAGATCCGTGTCGGATCACTATTTATTTAAAAGTGACAAAAGAGAACATCGACGTACAGCCTAGCCAAATTTTTTACACTCCAGCAGAAAAAAGCCAAATCCTAGTCAGAATTGCAAAGAGCGACGATTGTAAAATTGCAAAGCACAAGAGTTCGTCTTTCCTTCTTAAAACTGTCAGAAATTGCTATCGTACAGGAGGAGAGAGTAGGTTAATAATAAAAGAAGAGGGACCAGGCGGTTCATACAAAGGTTCTTATATGATCAGTGCATTACACTCTATCCTTCCTTACAACGATTTTGTTAAAGATCGGGTAAAAAAGGAATCAGCAACTGACCCCCTCACAGGCAACAGAGTGGATACTTACCGACTTGCCAATTAACCAACGTCTAATAAAACAAAAAATCGACTGAAATCAAATCCGTTAACAGTCTCTAACACTACATCGCAAAATTAAAAACTGAGATCGAACATGTCCTCATTCTCTATCCCGACACTTCCATTGCTTAACTTTTATCAACCAGCTGGTGCAGGAGGTTCTCAATCCGAATCCGATGTGTTACAAATGTTTTTGGACCTAATTTCTGCTATTCCGATGCCAAACACATTCTATTCCCAAACCAATCTGGATTTAGATAAATTAACCTATTCCCAGAAGAAATATATTGAATTTTATAATAAGTTTTCCGAACGATTGAATGCATATCAAGCCGAATCGGAGGCACTTCAACTTTCTCCCGTTTATTTGGGAAGAGCGGAAAGAATAAGGCAGATCGCCGAGCAGATCTTATTTTGTAAAAAATTTCAAAAAGATGTAGAAGAACGGGCAAAACAAAACCAGAGTTTAATCAATCAATTAAAGCAAACCCACCCTTCAGTTAGTATTCCAAATGGTTCTGCCCCGATGGATGTTACCCCCTCTCTAATTAAACGAGCGATGCATGGTAAAAGAGAAAACCCAATTAATCAAAAGGCTCCACCAGACAGAAAGCGTCAAAAAATAGATGGTACAAAAATGTTAATTCGGACTGAAAAGCCCGATACGTTTTTCTCCATCTTGGAACAGGCTTATCCAGTAGGGACTAAAATTCGATATCATCGTGAAAATAACAAGGGACAAAAAGCAAAAATTATACGGTATAATATGGGGGTGAAGACGATTACGATCAGCCTACGACAAGGGGAGAAATTAGGAAAAGAAATTGACGTAGACCCGGGTGATGTTTTTTATATTCCTGAAATAGAGACCGAGGTCCTTATGAAACATTCCAAATTTCCTGGACCTTATTATTTTGTTGGAAAAATCTTAAAAACTTCTACCTCTGAGACGGGCCAAACTTTAATACTTACGGCTCAAATAGGAGCCTCAGAAAAAATTCAAAAAGTCCACTCGTTAACAAGCTTATTTCCTCTGACCCCTTCTATTAGAGAATTAATTCAATCGCGCGAGGTAACGAATAGATTCGGTAAAGTGGAACTTGGCTACTATTTCAAGGATGAGCAAACAAAATAGATCAAGAGAAAAATCGGTCTTTAGGTATCGGTCCTTTTGGCATAGGCATCTTGAATTGGTGCCTATGAGCAGCAAACCATCTATACAACGGATCCCCAACAAAACCGGGAAGAAAAGAGAGGACTCCTAAAAGCCCCCAACCATTCCCAACCAACCAATAGATCCGAAAGATCGCCTTGGAACGGACCCAGAAATTCCGCTCGGTCGATTGGTAATTCTCAACAAGGACTAAACTATTTGCCCTCTTCAGTTTTTCTTGAGGTCCAATTAGAATATCGCTCGCTGTATTCCCAGTTAAAGGGGCAAAGACAAATCGCTGATGAGTATCAATATCGATAATATGTTGGATAGAACGGTGGCAGAAAGGGCACTCATCATCAAAAAAAATCAGGTGTTCATACATATGATAAATCCTTTCTAAAATGAACCTTATCATCAGGCTTATCTATTGAAAAGTTTTTTTTCATCAGAAGAAGAGTCTCTTAGTTAAGACTAGTTTTTTGTACACGTAATCCTCTAAAATCTATACAATCTCACCCTGAAAATCAATAAATTAAAAATTCTTTCAAACTATAAGAACCTATCTCAATAAAAAGTTTCAGTCGATTTCCTGGCTCTTTTGAAAAAAGGAAACTAAAAGTTATTATGACATCCATCTCATCACCTGTAGATCAAAAGGTTTATAACTGGGATTTAGAGTGGGATACCCGCTGGAAGCCCCTTTGGGAAGCGATCGATAACCATGACGTTTTATCATCCCAAAGAATACACTCTCCCCCTCTCCTGAGCCCTCTTAGGGAGCCTCAAAGGGAAGTAATAGAACAAATATTCAAGGAAATCGGGGATCAAAATGGATCTCGACAGGCTAAACGCAACTTACCTGAAGAGCCCCTTCCTCTCAGATCGGGGAAAATAAGACGGATTCACGGAATTCTTGCTGAAACGTCCCTGCAGAAGGCTACAAAAATGAATGCAACCAATCAGTAGAGTCTAAAGGGTAGGCTGAATCGCTTGAGGCCGCGCTTTTTTGAGCTCGTCAAATTTTCGGGCGAGCTCTAATACTTCAGACTCACTGCATGTACCGCTAAAGATTTTGAGCTTGATCTCTTCTCTTTGGTGCATCCAGTGCCGCTCTAAAAGTCTTTGCACCGTCTCCATAAAACAGATCTCCGCCCGCTCCCGGTTGACCCGTTTTTGGAGGATCTCAGCCATAAAGAGCTGCTGTTCGGTCTGTTCAAGATCGATCGCTAAAGAGAGGAGATCACGCGGTTTATCCTCTTTGGCAGCTGCCAGGTATTTCTCATAAAGTCTTTGACTTGCGGTGAGTCTGAAATGCTCCGCTTTTAAATTTGCCTCTGCGATGGCAACGAGATTGGGACAGGTCTCCCCCATTAGAAAAAGCCAACGCAAGAGATCAGCCTCTAAAATCCGATCGGGATCGATCTCGGTAAAGGTGACGCTTGCCGAACGTTTGATATAGACTTGAGGTACATTTTGCTCCGGGGTACCGATAATCGATTCGGGGGTCTGGGTGAGGCGGGCAAGCTTTCTTAACGACTCGTGCACCATGAGTGGATGATCCCATTCCCGGATCCGTTTTGCGATCGACTGGACAAGTTCGTTTTTCCCAGCGGGAGATTGGGTGTTGATCGTTTTAGACATGTGCTCAACTAAGAAAGTGAGGTAATCGACGCTCTGGTCGATCATCTTCTGCCACTCTTCAGGCCCCTTCTCCTGCAAGATCACATCTGGATCTGCTTTTTCTGGGAGTTTGAGGACCATCACGTCGATCCCCTCTTTCTGGAAGATATTTCCCACCTTTACGGTCGCTTCCTGCCCCGCTGTATCCCCATCTAAAGCGAGGAAAACTTGCCGGACCCCCAATTGGATCAGCTCTTTGGCTTGATCTTCACCAAAGGCGGTCCCCTGTCCTGCTACAGCCCAGTTAAATCCTGAGTAGATGAGCCTCAGGGCATCGATCTGCCCCTCCACAATGAGCGCTTTCCGCTCTTTAGCGATCGTTTTACGGCAATAGCTCAGGCCAAAAAGGACTTTCGATTTTTTAAAAAGGGGCGTCTCAGGAGTATTGACGTATTTGCCCCCAAATGTATCGGTCTTATATTTCCTAGCAGAAAATCCGATCACCGCACCGACTGCATCCCGGATAGGGATCGTGATCCGGTCCGAAAAAAACTCTCTCCCTTTCGTAAACAGCCCCACCTCTTCTAAAATGGCATTCGAGATCTTCTGCTCCCACATATATTTGAGGAAAACTTGAGGGATTTTAGGAGCTAAACCAATCTGAAACTGCTGAATGAAATCGAGGGTGACTCCCCTTCCATAAAGATAATCAAGAGCTGCGTGCCCCTCTAAAGTGTGGAGAAGGTAGAATTGGTAGAATTGACAAGCCCTCTCTAGGGCATCTTTAAGGGCAGCTTTTGGAGGGCCTTTCGGTTTATCGTCCCCTTTCACCTCTTCCAGCTGCACATGGAACCGTTCGGCCAGATTTTCCACCGCCTCCATAAAACTCATCTTGAGGTGGGTCATTAAAAATTGGATCGCATCGCCGTGTGCCCCACAGCCAAAGCAGTGGTAATGGCTATCTCCCCGCTGGATGATGAGTGATGGGGTTTTCTCCTCGTGGAACGGACATAAACCCTTATAAGCGGCTCCCGACCGTTGCAGCTTTAAATAGGGGGAGAGGACCTCAACGAGGTCGATCCTCGATCGGAGGAGCTCTAAACTATCTTTTGAAAAGGTGCCCATAACTATATATTTTCATGGGTATAGGACCCACGCCTATACGTTATTCTCTCCCACCCGCGATTTTTCATGTAGCTGAAAACGCGTTTCTCCCAAACATCGCCTCGCGGATAGTGGGCCCCATCCGAGCGGATTTCCCCATAAATAGGCCCTTTAAAATCTTGAGCCCGGACCAAAAACATCTGATCGGAAAACCCCTCGGTCGAGACAAAAAAGTTCCATGTTTTCCGGTAAGCCTCTTTCTCTGCTTCCCTGTAGTTATCATTCCAGGTGAGGTTGGCAACCTTAACATGGGGCCTTTTTTCCATAAACCGGACCGCTTTTTTAATCCATTGGACCGGTTTTTTCAGGTAGACATCCCCCGTCACAAACAGGAGGTAGTCGGTTTTCGTCTCGTAAATTGCCGAAAGGGGGCCAAGTGCATTGTAGTATTGCCAATCGTTAAAATCGGACCGTTTTAGCTGAAAATGGGGGAAAATATCTGTAGCCACCACATAACGGCTCAAAGTTCCCCGATCGACATGGGCTTGAGCAGCCCCTTTTACAGCCTCTAAATCGGCAACATTATTGATGATGAGAATCCGTTCAGCAAACGGGAAACAGTGGTGCCCGATTTGATAAAGGGGTAAATAATCGGGATCGAGAAGGATTTGACGCCAATCGTTTTCCCAACAGGAGGTAGCAAAGGTAACCGATCGATCCATCTCAAGATGTTAAACGGAAAAGAGTGTTTCTCGCCTCTAATAAATCATCCGCCTCAGGGGGCATTCCAATAAAAGCGGAATCAATCCTCTCCAATATTTGAGAGATTAGAGAACGGGTACTCATACTAAACGGAATCTGATCTGCTATCCCGGTTAAACAATCGGGAATCTCTTTATAATCCTTATTTGTCGCATGGAAGAGAGAAGTTAAATAGCGGGAAGGGAAGCCATCATCGATTAAAAGCAATGGACGCAAAGCTTCTTTAGCTTCATCAAGCCTCCCTAATCGGATCAGTAACTGAGTTTTTAAAAACGGCAAGGAAAGCAAATTTGGATTGCAGAGTAAAGCCTTCTCCACAAATAGGAGAGCCTCCTCTATATCCCCTTGGTCGGAAAAAAAATGGGCTAAAAGGGATAGAATTTCGGCATTTTGATCTATTTTCTTTTGACATTTCTGATAGATAGCGCGGACCGTTTCCCTATTTCCCGTCCGGGTCCAAAATTGGATAGAGAAGCGGATAGAGTTCAGCTCTTCTCCCACCTCTGCACAAGCCGATTCACCCACATTCGGGAGAGGCCTTTGTTCAAACGCAGCTTGAGTGAGAAAAGGGAGGTCGTAAGCAAATGGGGGAGAAAAACCACCCCTCATATCAATAGGCCTTAAAGGATCGATCATCGCTCTTAGATTTCGGCGCTCTAGATCTGTTGAATTATCAAGCTCTTTAATCACTGTATTCAATAAAGAAAAAAGGTGGGGAGAGGCCCCTATCTCATTTCTGGAATAGGTGAGGTAGAGAAGTACTGTTTTGTAATCTTTTTTTAACCAGAAGATATAAGCGCCTAAAAAAAAGGTGGCCGTAGATCGATTGATATCGAAGGCAATTTTAAAATCCTCTTCTGCTTTGTCGAATTGTCCTGTCATCGCATAAATTTTTGCTCGGGTAGATAGAACCGATAAAGAGTTGGGTTCCACTTTCAGCGCTTCAGAAAGGAAAAAAAGGGAGCGCCCAAGTTGATTGAACGAATAAAAAGCTTCTCCCAGTTCTCTTAAAACTTCAAAATCGTCCTTCAACGTCTCTGCAAACTGATTCCAGATCGCGATCAGAATATCACCCCTTTTTTCACGGGCCCAGAATTGCATATGGTAACGTAAATATCGGGGATCATTTTTGATTTGGAGGGCGATTTTTTGAATCGGGGGTAAAAAAGCGGCTGCGGCAATTTGAGAAATCTGCTGAGATGTTTCATCTGGAGCGCCTTTTTTGCTTCTCTTCCTTATTTCGCGAAGCGCCGGAGAAATAGTCTGAGGCTCTTTCCTTTTGTTCGTTAAATCTATCGCTTCAACGCAATCCATGAGAGAGGAAAATGAGTGAGGAGAAATAGAACCGATTGTCATAAATGCCCCTGTTTTTGGCCCGTATAATATAGGGCGAAAAGCCGTTTTCTTCCAACAAATATGCGACAGACCGCCTCCGACTCAACAATCCCCTATTGACGTTTGGAGCCTTGAAAAGGCATATTAGATGCATGACTGTGACCCCGATGATGTCCCAATGGCAAGCGTGTAAAGCGCAGGCAAAAGATGCCCTGCTCCTTTTCCGTTTAGGTGATTTCTACGAAGCCTTCTATGACGATGCGACAACGATGTCAAAAGGGCTCGGATTGACTTTGACCGCCCGTCAAGGGACTCCGATGTGCGGTATCCCCTTTCATACAGCCGAAGGGTATATCGATAAACTCATCGCAAAAGGGTTTAAAGTCGCAGTTGCAGAGCAGACCGAAGATCCGAAATCGGCCAAAGGGATTGTGAAAAGGGAAATTGTCCGGATCGTCACCCCAGGGACCATTGTCAACTCGCAGCTCCTCTCCGATAAAAAAAACAATTTTTTCGTCTCGGTGGCTCAAGTTGGATCTGTGTTTGGGCTCGCCATTCTAGATTTGACCACCTCTGAATTCCGGGTCCAAGAACTGGAAAAAGAGCAGCAGCTCGTAGATGAACTTTGCAGACTCCGCCCCAGTGAATTCCTCGTCTCCAAACGTTTTGAATTTTTAAAAGAGCTCTCTTACAGTTTCCCCTTTGTGGCTAATGAAAAGCCCTCGCTCGATCCAAAACTCAGTTTCGACGTACTCACAGGTCACTTCGACGTGCAGAATCTTGACGGGTTTGGCCTCCGGGGAAAGACAGCGGCGGTTGTCGCTGCCGGCTCATTGCTCCTTTACCTCAAAGAAGAGCTCAGCCTCCCCCTTGAACAGATCCA
>CAYWDE010000013.1:0-16097 GCA_964456885.1 uncultured bacterium
TCTTTTGCCTGCTCCGTTAGGGAATAAATAAGCGCACCAGAAGCGCCAATAATCCCTAAGGCGAAAAGTGTAAGCATGGCCTTCGGATATAACACTGTTAGATATACAGTCCCTGCTATAGACCCAATAGCTAAAAGAGCAAAGGCTGCAATTGCGACAGCCGATATGCGAGCCATCCGCCAGAGAAAAGTCCCTACCCGTTCGCCGATTTTAGGGGATTGTTGTGAGTTCTCAGAAGATGAAGGAGCCTGTAGTGTGATCTCATATCGAGAGCTACACAATATTTTTTTACTCTTTATATATCCTTTGTCGCAAAGAGCTTGAAGAATCTGGTTTAGCCAAGTTTTTGAGGACTGCTCAGAAGATAATGCAATCGGGGTGGCCGGAACGCCGCAATATTGTTCGTAAAAATAGAGATTTGAGCCTTCTCTCATCCAGGGCATTTGAGTGTTGAGGAAAATAGATCTCTCGTTAGAAGAGGGGTGAGGGAACTGTTCTGCTACAGCCTTGTTGATCTTTTCAATCACGTCTCTAACAGCATCCCTTAAAACAAAGCGGGGTGGAACATAGGATTGAAATTCTGTTTTAAAGATGGATTTATCCAGAATAGCTTCTTCATCTAAATTTAGTCCCAAGCTATTGGCAACTTTAGGGTCTATCCAAAACGGGGTTACGGTGATTGCTGTCATAAGTGTCTACTTTTTATGAAAAAATATCGAGCAACCTGGACTTGAACTAAGAACCTGCGGGTTATGAGCGAGAGAATTTTTATATCCATCCGGGGCTATCCACCTATTTTGAGTAGGAGTATAAGTTTTTCGACGAAAGGATCCAACTGGTTTTTGTAAAATGATTTTCCTGTTGAAACGGGCTTCTGTCGATTAAAAAATGATTAATAAATAGGCAGCCGGAGTAACCCGACTACCTGTAAGTTTAAGACAGTTCTTTTTCAGCAAAAATTCGTATCCCTTCGGCAAAGAAGAGAGCGAATTTCGGGTGTTCTGGGTCGTATGCTTTAAAAACATCCTTCCACTCAAATCCAGCATACCCTTCTCCCATACCCGCATAGGAGGTGCGATCAGGAGTCCAGAACTTCTTCAACCACTCATAGTGCTTACGGATGATCTTTTGAACCTCGGGAGAGTGAGCGGAAGTCTGTTTTTTCCAGAGTTTTGCCAAGTCATCTAGGATGTGAACCCACTCTTTTTTACTTTTTTCAAAATCGTCTTTGCTCATATTTTTGACCTTTTCATTACTTTCCCTGATGGAATCTTCGATCTTGTTGCCAAAGCGATGGATCAAATATTTCTGATATTCATTTTGCTTTTCATTACTGAAGCCGAGATAGATTTCATGGTCTTTCATTTTTTTGGTTCCTTTTAAGTGTTCGATTGTCCGATCGATGGTTTTAATCAGCTTTTTGGTCCTCTCCACGTTTTTTTGTAAAACCTGGCGGTGTGAACTTAAAGCTTTCGCCCTGTCGAAATCGCTCCTCTTCAGGATTTTTTCTATCTGCTTGAGTTCAAAGCCAAGCTCTCTGAAAAAAAGAATTTGCTGGAGCGCAAGCAGTTGCTCTTCTTCATAGAATCGGTACCCGTTTGCTCCGTGGTAGGCGGGCTTCAAAAGTCCCACCCGATCATACCAGTGGAGCGTCCGGATACTAACCCCTGAGATTTTTGCTAATTTTGTGACTGTATAGGCCATCGATCTTCTCCTTCCAAAATCCCTTTGATTTTAAAAGATGTCTCAATAATAAGGAATGACGTTACGTCAGGGTCAATCAACTTTTATTTAAAAAAAGATTAATAGTTTTTCCGGAGTGTTTGAAGAATCTTATTATCTACTTTAACATGCAGGTATTCAAAAGGATAAGGACTGAATAATGGGCGAAGAATCGATGGGCTATCTATTTTAGACTTACAGAGACAAATCTGGGTTTGCTAAGTTCCATTCTTTGTCCCTGGAACTTCTCTTAGCCCTTTTTATTCGGGGATCTGTAAAGTCGCAATGGTTGCGTAGTGGTCAGAGAGGAGTTGATTTTTCAATAGCAGCGGCTTGACTTCAGAGGCAAGAACTTGCATCTGATTGGGATGATAAATAAGAGCGTCGATACGCTCTTCGCAATCGGTGCATGGGTGGCCGTTTGGATTCAAGCTCTTACCTCGAAGTGCATGCTTTCCTGCGTCGGTACAAGTGATCTGCCCTTCTATGGCATTTACAAAACCAAAAAGCCCTGAAGCAGTCCGTTCTACTAAAGCGGTATCAAAATTGAGATCGCCGAATAGCGCAGAATTTCCTCTATTCAGAAGGGGAACAACATGGCGTGTTAATTGACGATTTCGAGCCTCTTGGTTCTCTTGACCTTCTCCGTAATTTAAGTGGACATTTATAAGCCTTAGATTGCGTCCCTGCATTGATATAGTAAAGGTGAGAGCTCCTTGTCCAGACCATTTAGCTAGACCGGCCCTATCTTCAGCGGGATAAGGGACAAATTCTACATTCTCTAATGGTACTTTTGATGCGACAAACAGTCCTGAGTTATTCCTTAATGGATCATTTGACCCCATGTCTCTAAGAAAATAACGAAACCCTTTTTGTTGCATTAGCCGAATGCACTCATCTTGAGCACCTAAGTTTTCGAACTCTTGCCCCATGAACACAACAGGATTTTCTTCTCCTATGGCATTGACCACGGCGGCAATCCGAGTAGCGCACTCGCCAACAGGCTCAAAGGGGGATACTACACCCCCTGTTAAAGGGGACCATGGATCTTGGAAGCAGGCATTCAGAGACATTACTTTTACAGATCTTTCCTGCCAAAAATTAGCCGGCGCTTCTGGTTTAATAGGCTCAAATCTTCCCCCTCCAATACAGGCAGCGATAAAATAACATGCAAAAGCAGGGATAAATAAGGCTGCCGCTATTGGAACTGAAAAAATAGCTGTAACAGCTCTTTTAACTCTCTCTCCCGCTTCTCTCCAGTATGAATTTCCGTGAGGCATTGGACGCGTTAAACGCTCTATACTACGAGCAGATATCCGAGCAAATTCGTTTCCGAAGTATCCAATGTAAGTAAAAAATTTTTGCCCGTTATTTACATACATAGATTGATCACTCTGAAGACTTCAAGTGGAGATTCTAGGCTGACGGACATATTAAATTCCTTATAAACATATAAAGAATTCGTAATGGTGGCGTGCTTTTTTGTTAAAGTCAATGATAGGAGCTTTAGGCAAAGCAGTCTTCTTTAATTCAAAGAACATCTTTACATCCGTTCTTGGTTGGATAGCGCCCTAGTTAAGAAATGGGGCAACCTGGACTTGATACCCAAGGCCCGACGGGTTATGAGAGGGGGGGCCTTCCATCCAGTGCTATCCAACCGTTATGAGCATGAATATAAAAGACTTGTTTGATGGATCCAACTGGATTCTATCGGATCAAACTCAAAAAAGTTGCACCTCGTTGTACCGCCAGTGCACCGAAAATTCATTATGAAAAGGTTTTTACATTTGGTGATCGGAAAGCCACTGTAGAATACTTTCAGCAGCCTGTTTTGCTCCACCGACCTCAAAAGTTTTAGTAAGTTTAGTCAGTGCAGGTTGCTTTTTGAGGGCATTCATGCTTACTTTCTCAATAATTGATTTTAACTTGGCTTGAGCCTTTGGATCTGAACCTAGTTTTCTCATACAAATGGCGATCCGTTGAAGCACTTCCTCTTGAGGTGCGAAATAATCAATAGGACCTTCATCGTCAAGCAAATGATGCCAATCGATTGAGAAATCAATCATCTGATGCTGTTGTAGTAACTTTATTTGCTGACCCTGACTGTCGTTGGCAGGAGGGAGCCAGAGAATCTCCTTCTCCATTGCGGAAGCCTCATAGATGTTTCCAAGGCCCGATGTCATAATCGCTAGCCTCGATTGGCTTAATATTTCCTGTACTTCTGAAGGAAGTAGGGTGGTAACCTGGTGTGGTCCATGAAAATGGTCTGCAATTTTTTTATTAGTGACAAAATGAATGTCTTGGAATTGAGAATGTAACACTTCATGAACTGTATTAAAAATGACAGAAGCAAATGTTTGTATATCTTTGTTTTCTAAATAAGGGTTGCTTAGGCCTCCCATATTTACCAAAAGCGTATTTGTCGATTTTCGATTAGATATCCCTGAAACAATAGGAGGAACAATTACAAATTCAGGAAATTGTTCTGATTCACATTTTAATCTTTCGGCTACACCAAAGAAGTTCTGAGCTATATAAAAATCTGCCTGTTCGATGACTTTTGGTAAATGTGGCCAATACCAGGTGAGGGGGTCATAAATGATCACTTTCAGTCCTGATTCCTTCGCCCAAAGAGCCGTTTCAAAATCGCTGGCTGTAATCAATACGTCATAATCTTTTGCAATTGAATCAAAGTAATCTCGCCGTTTTTCTTTATCAACGGAATCCAAGTTAAACACTTTGTCGTAAGGTAACTTGTTCTGCAAATCCAGGGTGTGGCCGCTTCCAATATAAGCGAAAGAACAGATTCTTTCTCGAAGGTAAGGGAAGAATTCTGCAATTGCCGCAGAAGGGCCGAACCCGAAAGCTTCAGCATTCATCAGTACTTTTTGGGAAATGGTTTTCTGGGTTAAACATCCTGGATTTATAGGTGGATCGTCAGCAAATAGATGACTGATAAATAAAACAAATATCAGGGGAATAGGGAGAAGATTCATTGCCTTAGAAATTCTTCAATTTTTTGAATGATTAGAGTGTTGCCTGGTTCTTTAATAAGCCATTGTTCATCTCGTCTAATATTTTCCGTATATAGTTCAAGATTTTCTATGAATGTGGTCAGACTACCGGGTGTTAAGTCCTCTTCACTAAGCCCAAATCCACCTTCTGCAACCACATGAGCATTTAGCTGTTGTTCGTAAAGTGGCAAGGGTAATGCGTACACAGGTTTTTCCAGATACATAGCTTCAGATAAGAGAGTATGACCTGCTGTCGATATTACACCATGGCAAGAGACGAAAAGTCTGTCAAAGCATGAGTTCCCATGGTGGTAAAAATGAAGATGATTTTCATCTGAAGGTAAGTTTAATCTTCTCGGTAAAAAAATATGTGCTTCCCATGTTGTTGGAAGGGTCGTTCGGATCGTATCGATCCATTGATCTATGGGTTGACTACCAATCTGTTGTGAAGTTACATAGACAAGTAGTGAAGGGGTAGAACTTCGAGGATTTCCCTTTGCACGCAAAATTTCGGGCCTCACCATTGGCGCCACTATTTCTACTTGTGAGGAGTCGCTTTTTACTTGAAAAAATGAAACAGCTATTCGCTTAGAGGCAATCGGAAAAAAAAGATTGAGCCGTTCTACCTCATCAAGATAGGAAGTTCCATTTAAATTCGTTTCAAAATGTCCTACAAGATACTTGCTTTGTTGATCTAGTGTGACAAGGGGAGCCTGTTTTGCATAGGCATATTGCGCAGCGACCAACTCATAATCGCTAATCACCAGATCTGGACGCCCTAATTCTTGAGTTGCCTGAGCCATAGCCAATGAATTGATTTTATTAAAATCGACTTGGTTTTTTTCAGATAGAGCCGTTTGCTCATAGTCAAGACCTTTCAAGGATCCTACATAGTAGGGATCGGCTACTGGAATCACACTGAGGTTGGATCTGAAAGGGAAACGATCTTTAAAGAAACTAAGCCCTTCTCCATAGGTAAAAACCATAATTTGATGCCCCTGGTCCAATAAATGATTGAGTACTGGCAGTTGACGATTGCAATGTCCGTTTCCTATGCCACATACACCGAACAAAATCTTTTTTGGTGGTTTTCTATATTTGCTATGGATAAAAGTTGTTACTTCTTCTAGATTGCCTTTTACCCGATAAACGGGAATTTTTTGCAGCGACGAATGAAGTTTCTTAACCAATGATTCTTTTAACTCTCGAGCTACTGCTCCATTGAAAAACCCTTGATCTGCTCCCACTAAAATATCCTCTCTTTGCCGATCGAGGAAAAAAGGATAAAGTTCATGCAGGGCACTTAGCGGTGAAATTTCAGAATTGAACAGAGGATGGTCGTTTAACCCTATCAGGAAGATTTGTTTTATGGGGACCTTGTGAGATTGTGCATAAGAGTCTGGAGACAACTGGAATGCTTGCCTATCACCTAATGGAAATTCGTAGGTTTTAGGGACTGATGCCCAAAGGGGTATATCTTCTCCACGAACTGTCATAGTATGAGTGCCTGCTATGGCTTCTAAATCTCCCCGATCATTGAATGAGAGGAGGGTCTTGTCCCCAGAGAAAATTTTAAAGCCATGATGAATAGCGTTATGCATGCTTAGAGAGGTTTTTCCAGAACCTGAAGGGCCAATCAGTAGAATATATCCATCTTGTTCGTTGCCAATGCACGCTGCGTGAGCAGTGAAAATTCCACGGTTCAGCCATTCTAAGCGGCAAGCGCCATATAAAAGATGAATTAAGTCCTGGGGAAGCTGAGAATTCCAGTTAGAATAAATCTCAACTTTGCCTTCATTTTGGATGAGCTCTAAGGAGCTTTTATTAGAATAAGTATGAACAATTTGCAAATAGGATTGCGGGTTGAGGGGAGGGGTTTCTTGAAATCCAGGCAGATGGGCATAGAGTTGCACCAGTTCCCGCTCATTAATATCGAAGGAAGAGTCGCTTTGTAAGCGTAACTCAATATCTCCTCCTACTTGCCAAACTCTCTCAAATCCATAACAGAGATTGGAGCAAAACAAGAGTAGGATAATACAATAGTACATAACATACTCCTTTTAGAATCCCCTGAAGAGAATGATCTGTTTATTTCTTCCGTTTCTCTATTTGAGGTGCAAAATTATAAGTCAAAGATGATAACCAGAAAAGAAGTCGAAAACCATCTTAAATTTATCACCCTGTTAGCAAAGCAAAAAAGCCTATCTGAAATTCCGAACGGTTCAATTGGTTCTAAGTCTTTTAAAATAAGATGATTGATCAATCTTTAAGAGGCGTTTTCTTTTTGACGTAACTGTTCAATATTTTTATCTGTTCAATATATATTGAACAGTGTATTATAATGAACAGAAGGAGATCGCAATGAAAGGTCGGTTCTTAGTAAGTTCCAATGAAGATCCAGCAGAAGGGAATGTCTATGCAGACAAGTCTTCCCTTGTCCTTGATTGGCTGCTTCGAGAAGGGCTTTCCAAAGAAAGCTTTTCGTTGAGAGAAGTTGCTAAAGAAGCAGGGGTAAGTCTTGGTTTAGTTCAGCGTGTTTTCAATATTCTGGTGCTGAAAGGGCTTCTACAAGTTGAAGGAGTAAGAACTGCCAAGAGGTTTTCCTTTAACAAACTAAAAGAGCTTCTAGAGAGCTGGTTGGAGCACTATAGCATCGTGAAAAAATGTAAAATGAGAACATATTCTTCCGCTCTTTCTGGAAAGTCAGAGTGGTTTAAGGCTTTAAAGAAATCTGGACTTGGATCAGGTGTGATCTTGTCCCTTCATTCGGCAGCTGAAGCATTTGGGCTTAAGAATACCAACCTAGAAGGACTAGAATTGTATATCCTTGATCCTTCCATTAGACCAAAATTAGAAAACGCTCTGCAATTAGAACCGCAAGAAAGGGGATATGAGGTTTTATTGATTGAGCCTTACTACAAAATGCTGCTCAAGCAAAATAGAGCCGAGGGTGAAGAAATTGGCATTTGCCCACTTCTCCTTACCTTTTTAGATCTTTATCATTTTCCTCTGCGAGGACAAGAACAAGCAGAATTTATAGCTCAGCGAGCACCTGAACTGAAACGCATCTACAAAAGCCTTAAGAACAAATGAAAAAGATTCAAGAAGACAAGATCATTTCTGAATTTTTAAAATCACTGGGACCATGGAGAGAGTTCGTTGTTATCGGAGGAGGTTTTGCCCTTTTCATTTACAAGCTTTACCTCGCCGATCCCAAGCTCGAGAATCTCCCTGTTGGAACGCGCGATATCGATTCGTTGATTCCCAGGAAGATTCCTGAAATCTCTAAAAAGAATATCGCCAAATATCTCAATGAAGCAGGCTTTATCCCTATTTTCAAAGATGTCGATGTGCCTGCTACGGAAAGCTATATAAAAGAAATCGATGGGATAGAAATAGAGATCGAGTTTTTGACCGATTCGGTTACCCGAGATAATAAGCGCAAAAACGTCCTGATTGGGGGCATTGTTGCTCAGCCTTTGAGCTACTTGAGCTTAAGCTTGCAAATGACAATGGAATTTCAGACTTACTCAAATGAATCAGGAAAGGTGGTTTCCCCGGGGGCATGGATCTTCCACAAAGGACTTACCTTTACTAAGCGAAAAAGCTCTTCAAAGATGCTTAAGGATCTATATGGGATCTGGTATGTAGTCACACAGTTGGGAGATTTTTCTGATCAAGCGCTTGTTGAGTTTGTCTTTCTCTCTCAGCAGCACCCAAAATGGCTTCAGACATTTCAGAAACAACTATCTAATTGGATGAGTCATGCTTCTCCTATTGAGTGGTCTAAGCTAGAGACTCAAGATCCATCTGGAAAGCTGAAGAAGCTTGGTTTTGAGCGATCTATAAAGATGCTTTTATGCGAGAATAAAGTGAGTTGTTAGATGAATAAATGGGGCAACCTGGACTTGAACCAGGGACCGACGGGTTATGAGTCCGCAGCAACCGCATCACTTCCCAGCAGCTAACTGCGCAGAATCATAGCGGAAAGCCGGTCTTTCGAGCTACTGCGAACTGTCGTCATTTATCGCACTTTTTTGCATGCCAGTGGTCCACAAATGGTCCACAGAGAAAAAATTGAATTCTATGAATGGGCTTTCTTGTATATGATGAATACCCTTAACGAGAGCTAAATATTCGAACTGGGAAAACGAGGGACTAGCGCATGAAATGGGTGTTCAATTTAATCATCTCTCTACTGTGTTTACAAGGTCTGGAAGCGTCAACTAGCCAAATTTATCTGGGATCACGCGAAAGTGATCCAGAAAGTTTAGTAGAGAATGTGAGCACTATCTATGGCGATTATACAGAGGTTGAAGCTGATCTCACAGTTTCTTCTCCCGATTCTCTTACTCTCTCTCGATTTTATAGCAGCCGGGACACTATCGAAACAGCCACTTTTGGTGGTTGGAGATTCAATC
Organism: uncultured bacterium; assembly: GCA_964456885.1. Classification (GTDB taxonomy): domain Bacteria; phylum Chlamydiota; class Chlamydiia; order Chlamydiales; family SM23-39; genus REEB52. Next base: position 9,158 of record CAYWDE010000013.1, read on the forward strand.
CCCAAAGCTTTCTTTCCATTCGAAAAGACCCTAAAGGCAAAACCTACACAACTGCAGAAGGCAAATTCGAGCGAGCATATGTCTATGTTGGCAATCCAGACGGTACGATCCTTACCTATGTTGGCTGGCAAAATACGACGAACCCATCAAAACGATCTTTATTCAAAATCGATCCAGAAGGGGAGTCAGCCGGACTGTGCAACACAGCAAAAGGTAACATCAGCTCCTGGACAAACCTAAAAAATAACGAGCTTTATTTCAACCCTCAAACTGATAGTTTTGAACTGCTCCTTTGTTCAGAAGGAAAGCGTTTTTATGCCAAACATTCCTCTTTGGATATTTATTTCATTACTCAAGAGATCCTTCCTAGCGGTAACAAGCTTTTCTATGAATTCGACGACAAGGGGCAACTATCACTTATCAAAGAAACCAATGCCTCTGAAAAGAAGATATTAGCCTGGATCAAAATCCAATATGGCAATGGGATCCACGTTGAAACGAGCGATGGAAAAACTGCCGATTACCACTTTCAGCAAGACTCTTCCGGAGCACATCTTTTAACAGCGGTGGAGCGGTCTAACAAACCTCCTGTGCAGTATCAATATCAAGTCGTCGATAATCATCCTCTTCTCGTAAGAAAGACCTTGCCAGAAGGGCGTTTTGTACAAGTGGACTATTACACAGACAAAGCCAATCAACATAAAGTCAGATCGGTCACCATTCCCGCAGGCTCAAGTGGAATGTCAAGCATTCATTTTTCCTATGAAGATGGCTGTACAGAGGTCGATGGCCCTGGAAATAGCAAAGCAGTTCACCGATATAATGAAGATGACCAGCTTATTGCCATTGAGCAGTATTTAGATGGGGCCCTCTATCGAGTTCATAAAAAAGCATGGGGAATGAAACGCGATGCTGGCAATTTAGTTTCTACCTCCATTGAGGACAGTAGTGGCAACGTCTTTTACTATAAGTCGTTTAAATACGATGACCGAGATAAGGGAAATATCGTCGAAGAGCGTGAATATGGGAATCTAACAGGAGCCGATTCTACTCCATTAAGCATCGATGAAGACGGAAGGTCCAGTCAAGAGGCTCATGTCAAAACTTATTCCTACTTTTCGGGGAAAAACACCCACGGGTTTTTCCAAAAAGATGAGAAGGGGACAGGACTGAAGTGTTGGTACAAAAAAGGAACCAACCTCCTTGTTAAAAAATTCGTTCTGACTAAGGGATCTCCAGAGCAGGAAGAAGAGGATGACGATTCAGGAATCAAGAAGCGCCATTTTTACGACTATAATGAAGATGCAGCTCTTGTCCGCGTCATTGTAGATGACGGGAACTACGGAGAAGCAAAGCAGACCTATAATGTCCGTGAAAGGCACATTACTCTCATTTCTCCTAAACAAGAACTTCCCAATATCGGTGCCCCGGAGCTCATCGAAGAAAAATATCTGGACGTTAGCGGAGGGAAAGAGGCTCTTCTAAAAAGAACCGTCAATCAATTTGATGGTCAGGGCCTTGTCATTTCCCAAGCAATCTCCGATGCCAACGGAACTCATCGTTACACTCTCTCAAAGGGTTATACCCAGGGCCTGCTAAGCTTCGAAACAGATCCAATGGGGAATGAAACGCATTATTCTTATGATGCCAATCAAAATCTCACACATGTCAGCCGTTCGGATACAGGCGTTTCAATTGAGTACGGGTATGATCTCAGGAATCGCCTGATTTACACCCTAGAAAAAGACAGGATGGGGAACCAATTTGAGACTCAGGTTGCCTATGATCCAGCAGGATATAAGACCTTGGAGATTGATCGATTTGGCAACGAAACGGTTTATGTGAATGATAGCCTCGGCCGTCCTGTTCAAATTACCTACCCTGAAGCCAGTGATGGTCCAAAATCTTCAATTAGACCCACCTATACGTACACCTACGGTCTTTTTGACAACTTGCTCTCTGTCACTGATCCAAAGGGAAAGCTTGTTACAATATCTTTTAATTCTCGAGGAAAACCAACAGCAATTCAGCATCTTGATGGAAGTCAGGAATTGTTCAAATATGACCACGAGGGAAGCCTACACCGCTATCTAGGAAGAGATGGCCTCGTCCAAGTGTTTGAGTACGACTACATTGGCCGCTTGAACCACATTGAGTATTACAAGCGAGGAAGCAAGGGCTCGGAAGAAGGGTTCAAGAGGAAATATTTCAATTATAGCACCTTCCATCTGACCTCAGAGCAAGATGAAAGAGGGAATAAAACGACTTATACCTACGACGGAGCGGGGCGTCTTGCAACGCTTAGCAAAGGGGATCAAAAGGTCGAATTTAGTTATGATGCATTGGGTCGAACTCAAGGGGTTAAAAAATGGAAATCCTCTAATGCATTTACCCTCGAAGTCAAAGAGTATGATCTTTTAAATCGAGTCACGGAGCAACAAACTCAAGATTCTCAAGGTCATACGCTAGCCAGAAACAAATACATCTACAATGAAGCAGGGCAGCTCGCTCAAGTCATCGGTTACCCTCAAAACCAAGAAACCACGCTCACTCAGTATGAGTATGACGGTCTGGGCAGGCCCTGTAAGATCATCGGTTCCTCCAATCAGGTTACTGTGATGCCTTCGTCAACGAGTGGGGACAAAAAACGCGCAAACGTACCGTGACCGACCCGCTTGGAAATCAAACCGAAGAGGTTTTCGATAACGCTGGCCATTTAATCAAAGTCTCGAAGAAGGACAAAACAGGGCATCTTCTTGCTGAAACCGAATCTTCCTATGACCTTTCAGGAAATAAAGTGCTTGAGAAGGCAGCTCGCGTCTCTTCAGAAGGACTTTTAAGCACCTATGAAACAGAATGGTCTTTTAACGAAGGCGATCAGCTCCAGTCTGTTACTTTAGGAAAGGGAACGTCTCAAGAGCGTGTGACGACTTTTGAATACAATTCCTATGGAGATTTGGCCACCAGGTATAACCCTGGTTCTAAAGAGCCGATTACTTACCAATACAATAACTATGGCAACCTAAGGACAATTTCTTACAAAGAAGGTAAGAAAGAAGTCTCGCATCAGCTTACCTTTGACATGAACAGAAACCTCACGGAAATGAGGCTCTCTTCTGCGCAAGTCTTAACTTATTCTTATGATACAAACGACCTGCTTCTTTCTGAAACGACCAGAGATGAATTTGGATCCTATCAGGTTAGCCGTACATACGATGGAGAAGGGAATATCCAAACCCTCCAGCTCCCAGATGGATCATCTGTGCAGTACAACTACGAAGGTCCCTTTGTCAAGAGTGTTGCTCGGTTCACTAAAGAAGGGAAAGAACTCTATAACTACCGTGTTGCCTCCAGAGATCACATGGGGAATACCCTGGAAGAAATCTTACCAGGTTATGGTGGTGGCAGAAAACAAGCCTGGGATTCCTCCGGTAGAAGAATAGAAATTAGCACAGACTTTTTTCAGGATAAAGTTCTGGAAGGAGGGTATGATCTGCTGGGTAATATCAAGAAAAGAGAAACAACCCTCGATGATGAAAAATCAACCGCAGAATACGAGTATAACGCTCTCGCGCAACTTATCCTTGAGAAAGGGGAGTACGAGCATCGATATTCCTATGATTCGCTTGGGAATCGGCTCCAGAGAGACGGTTCTGCTTATAAAGTGGATGATTTAAATCAGCTCGTAGAAGCGGAAGGCTCTACCTATACCTTTGATGCAAATGGAAATCTTGCGACCAAAACAATAGGACAAAAGACTTGGATCTATCAGTGGAGTCCTCTGAACCAACTGGTCTCTATCAAAGACCCAGATCAAAATGTCGTCTCATTTACCTATGACTTAAGTGGGAAGCGGCTCACCAAGAAGATTGAGCCTAAGGGCAAGAAAGCTAAAATTTTCCGCTTCTTTTACTTAGGACATACAGAGATCGGTTCTCTAGATGAAAAGGGAGCTATTGTCGGGCTCAAGGTTCCCAGCAACCCCAATAATCCAGAGATTTCCCCTTGCGTGGCAATTGAGGTTAGAAAAGAGACCTACGTTCCACTTTATGATCTACAAGGCAACATCGCCTGCCTTCTCGACCATCAAAGGCGCAAAGTCGTGGAATCTTATCGCTATTCTTCGTTTGGGGAGGAAGAAATTACCAACGAAAGAGGAAGGGTAGTTTCTGACTCTGCCGTTGGAAATCCCTGGAGATACTGTGGCAAGCGAGTCGATAAAGAGGTTGGGCTCGTTTGCTTCGGTCAGCGCTATTACGACTCTGAAATTGGGCGCTGGATCAGTCCCGACCCTGCAGGAAATATAGATGGGCCAAACCTTTACACTTTTGTTCGCAATAATCCCATGACCTATGTCGATTATTTTGGCCTGGCGTCTGAGATGAATGAAAATCAAAGCAAGGAATTCGCTGGATATTTCTATGGAGAATATGAACCCCACTGCCATTGTGAGGCGCATCGTGATTGTAAAAGAGGCGGTGATATTGGAGTCATAGTTGGAAGTGGAGGGGCAAGCTTTGCTGGTGCAGGCCATCGTGTAGTAGATTTCATTCTCAATAACCCTCGCTTTCATGGCACTCTGCAAGCATTAGGCGGTCTTGCTGAGGCTAGTTTTGGTGGAGGGATGACTCTTGCAACTTATGGAGCTGCTGCTCCTTTTGGGTGGCCCGTAATGGCACATGGCCTGGACCAGTTCATAACAGGGATTAGCACAGCTTTCACTGGTATACCAAGAGACACCCTTACTTCTCAGCTACTACAGAAAACAGGTATGTCACATCAAGTAGCAAGTTTTATTGACAGTAGCTTGAGTATTGGGGGCACTATAGGATCTGCGGCTGTGATTCGCGCTAGCCAAATAGCTGCATTTCCTAATTTCCGTCTGCCTTCCGTTTCAGCGATAAAAACCATAGATTCTAATACTATACGTTTTAGCCAAAGCAGCATTAGTAATACCTTCAGAAATGGAATATCTATAGATGATCTTGCCATCTCTTTAAAAAATGGGAATATTAGCATAAATGAAATCCCTCCAATTAGGTTAGTAGAACGAAATAATATCTTATATGCTCTTGATAACCGGCGGTTAGAGGCTTTTAAAAGGGCAGGGTTACCAATACCGTACAGAATGGCAACTGCTGAAGAAATTGCTGCTGAAGCCTGGAAATTCTCAAACACAAATGGTGGTATCTCCATCCAAATTAGGGGAAATAAATGAAATATTCTGAAGTAAAAACAATTCAAACAAAAAAAGATTTTGTAAATTTTTTAAGAGCTTTAAAAAATGACTATGTAGAGAATTTATCTTCTTGGGAAAACAAAGATATTGAAGCCTTTTTAGAGGCTATGGCCTCTTGGGTAGAGGATATGGATGGTTTTTATATCAACCAAGGTTTGCCAGTTCCTGAAAAACCTAATTGGAAAGTCTTTGCCGACATTCTCATGGGAGGAAAGCTTTATGAATAAATAGCTTGTAAATATTTTTTGTATAACAGTTATCAGAAGTTCCACAATGAGTAAAAATATTTATGCTAAACAGTTTCTTATGGAAGAAATTCAAAAAATCCTTTTGAAGGAATGGGATCCGATAGGTATTCAAAATATTCCCGAAGCGCAAGATGAATATGATTCTTATGTTTCTGATATTTATGAATTAATACAGTCTAAAAGAACTGAAAGTGAGGTGTTTGACTATTTATGGGGGATTGAAACAGAGCATATGGGTTTGCCTGGGGATAAGAAACACACGCAAACCATTGCTCATAAACTGTCCAAATTATCTGTTCCCTTATAAAGAAGAACATATGAAAATTGAAAAAATAGACATCCAAGCCGCGGGGACATGGGCAAGAGATTGTGAACTCTTATGTTTATCTGATTGCAAAGGATTTAAATTAAGCTATCACAGAGATGAAGATGATACTTATTGGAGTCTGCAATGCAAAGGAATTGTAGCGTACAAGGTATTTGGAGAAGAATTTTCGAGAGCAAGCTATTTGATAAATTTGCCAAGTGATGGCGCATTTTTTGAGATATTGGATTCACCTTGGATACGTGAATTTGGGCGAGAACAAGCTAGGATTCTAGATAAATGCAAGCATTATGTCCTTCGGTTTTACGATGAAACAATAGAAATTATTGGCCAAGATTTTGTGTTTGAGCAATTGAAAGAAAAGCCGAATATTAGCTGCTAGAGCATGGAGTTCTGAAGAAAAAAGGCGACGCTTCTCTTCAAATTGAGGTAAATAAATGAAAGCCGATATTTATATCAAAGTGAGATTCAAGACAAGCGACGAAGGCGGCCGTAAAACGTCTGTGAAGCGCAAGACTCCATTAGGACCAGACTTTTATGGTTGTCCCATGGAGATTGACGGTAAAGCATATGACTGTCGTTTATTAATTGGAGATAACGAGATAGAGCTAGGGAAGTATTATGAGATTCCGGTGAAATTTCTAGATAAAGATGTAGCGTTACCAAATCTAGCTGTTGGAAAGAGTATAACTCTGCTGGAAGGCAAAGAAGTAGCAAATGGGCAAGTAATCAAGATTTGCTGATATAAGGAATGGGCCTTTGTAAAAAATCGCAAGCGATCAATAAAACGACGACTTTGGAGAATGTATAATGGTAAATAAATCTAAAGAATTTAATCGAGAAATTGAAAATCGAATAGAAATGGAAATCGTTGTAGACGCTTATGATAAATCAGAAAGAGCTATGAGATGGTATTATTATCTACAAGACAACCTAGCCACGCCTTTCAAGGCAGAGTGTATTCAACGTTAGCACATCCCCTTTAAAGATAGGAGAAATCATTGAAGTTGTTGCTATGGATAGCGAAGAAAACTGTGGGCACGACTTGTTTGTCAAAATAAAATGGAAGAAAATGGAGTGCTCCCCTCAGAAATAGGACCATCTAGCTTGCCCTAACTACTAGGAGTA
>CAYWDE010000014.1:0-15753 GCA_964456885.1 uncultured bacterium
GCATGAGTCTTGGATGAGGGCATTGTTGTCGTCCCCATCAAGCGCCATCTTGTTCGTCCATTCATTCGCGACGAGCTGCTGTTTCATCGCAGCAGTGATTTGAGTTAAGTAGTTGGAAAACATTTTCATGTCTTCAGCTTGGTTCCCATCTCCGTTCACACCGGTAGTAAAAAGTCCATTTTCGAGGGTCGCAATTTCAGAGCAGAGGTTGGCCATCATCGGGTCGATTGCCTCTAACTGAGCCGTCACACTGTTGACTTGCGCAGTTTTTTGGTCGAGGGCGGCCTGAGCCCGGGCAACATCCCCTTTTCCTGCGAGCCCTAAGCTCTCTAATTGTTTCTCTAACGCCAATGATTGTTCGAGAGAAGCTTGCTGCTCAGAGAGGGTTTGCAACTGATTGATCAGCGCGTTCCCTTGAGCTGTTTGGGCCTGCATGTTCGCCACGTATTGATTGATGAGCTGATTATTGCTCTCTGGAGTAGTTACTTTTGACGCCATGTTTTTGCCTTTTTATTAACTTTTTTATAAAAAGCTTACTAAAGAGATATTGAGGATCGCGACCACCGAGCTACCTAAGTCTGAAACCGATTGTTGAGCACTGGTCGACTGTTGGATAAAGCTCGCTTGTGATTTTGACTCTGTATCACCCGTAGAAGTTTGTAACTGTTGCTGCGCTGAAACTAAGTTGCCGTAACTCTGGATACTCGCCATCTGCGAGGCTCCCGCATCGCCTCCCCCTGCGCAGGCTCCCGCCAGTGCGCTTAACAAGAGTGAGATATCTGCTACGCTGAACTTGTTTACATTCTCAGCAGTCATATTATTGGTGATAAATGCAGCCATCAATTTTTGCGCGGCATCGGGTGATGTAGAATCCGCAATAGCTTGAATCTCGTTTTTTGTATCTACATCGCCACCCGTTTGCCAATAGGTGTTCAAATTTGCAGTCGTATCGGTCCAGATATTCAAACCGGAATTGCTCGCTGCCAGGGTGTCTAAGTTCCCCATTAAGTTTTTGGAAACTTGGTCGGCAAATGTAAAAGAGTTAAATGGCATATGGATCCTTTTATCTTCTTAAATAGGTTGTTGAAGAAGTTGTGATTGCAACTGTAACAACTCGCTAATCGGGTTTTGAAGGGTATAAATAGCCGTCATCGCATTCCCTAAAAGCTGCGCTTGCCCTTTTTGCCCTTGAACCAGATTGTCCATGTTTCCTGTTTGTAGGTCTGATTGCGTTGAGTCTATATTTCTCTGTTCGGTGACAGCAGCGACATTCGCAGCGCCACCCGGGTTTCCCGGAACTTCCATGTTTGCGATAAAGATGTTTTCCGCATCTGTGTTCAACACTTTAGACCAGGCTTGCTGCAGTGGCAGGTATCCTGCGATTAAGGTGATAATTGCAAGAGAGGTGGAGAATACAGAATCTGTGTTTGCAGATGCTGCTGTACCAATCCCTTCTGCGACTGCGATCATTGAGCACATAGTTAGTTCCCTTACCCAGCTCTTGTCTGATTTTGGATCGCTGAATCGATCGTTTTCATCGGAGGAGCGTGGAGCGCGTTCTGGTAATACTGTGTTAACTGTTTATTAAAGTTCGTCAACTGGTTGATTCTTTCTTTCAACGAAGCGTTGACTGTTTGAGTCGTACCCGCATCGCTGTTCAAGTTGTCGGTAAAGTTTTTATAACCTTCTGTCGCGAATGTAGAGTGGTTTGGGTCTTGCATCCATTGCTGCATAACCGCGAAATTGGTGATGTAGTTAGCGCTTCCTCCACCCTGTGGTGTCACTCCGTACGTAAAGTGGTATGTACTACCCGGCTTATTCGGGTCTGATGGGTCGGCAGGTGTAGGGTTATATCCCGAGCCGGTGTCGGTTGCGTCATAAATATCACTACGCATCGCAGTATCTGCTGAGATGATGTTCGAAAGGGTGCTCTGGTCGACCGCACCTGGATAAACAGGTGGGGTCTTCGGATCAGGATTCGCTGGTTGAGGGTCCCCTTTTAAGTCTGGATTGTTCTTCAGCTCGTTAAGCATTGTATCGAGGTCCGTTGCGACGTTATGGACGACTTCTGGGTCGGTGCTATTGCTGTTGACCATTTTCTGGATGTCATTGTGGACGGCCGTTAAGTAGCCGTTTACATCGAGCGCTTGACCTTGTGTGCTAAGCTGGTCTCCATAGATTCCGAATAAGCAGGAGTCTGAGCTTGTAGCAGTCGGATTGGCTGGGTCATAAGAGGGCATCCCAGAGTTTTGGAACACGTACATTTGCAAATAGACGAGAATCTGGTCCGCGTCTTGGAGAGAGTCCAATTTTTTTAATATGTTGGCTTTATATGTGTTTGCAGCGGCTTGCTCTTCATCCCATGCTGCTCGATATTGGGCTGCAGCATCGAGAAGCTTCTGATTGTCGCTCTCAAACTGGTTCTGCATATCTTGTGTGTTAGGTACTGTCATAAAACCTCGTTAAATCCTTAGGTTTTTGTTTAATTTCTTCTGCTTCGTCTTATTCTCTTCGCTAGGGATGCTTAAGCTCTCTGTAATGGTTTGCTTCCCTTTTTCGATCTCTTCCCAGGCCTTCGGTTCAAAGTGGCTCTGGTTACCGATAAACGCTGCAAATTGGTCAAATGTCATCCCAAATGTAGCGGCGACCTTCAAGAAGTGAGAGTGGAGGCGGTCATGGGATTCTCTCATCTTCTTGAGGATCTCCTCATGCTCCGCTGGGTCTGCCTCTTGAGGCGTCGTTTTAAATCTCCCTAGAACTTGAGCAAATTCCTTAAACTCCTGAATCAGCTCTAAAACCACCGGGTGGGTAGCCTCTTTTTGAGCGTTATGGATCAGTTCTTCTAAGTTCATTGCTTTTTCTTTGTTTCTAGTATTCTACATAGATAATTTTATCAGATTATAATTTTAATTTACAGTTAATTATGTTCTTGTTTTGTTTATATAATTAACTGTTAGGTGTTTAAGGAAATTAATAATTAAAGGCTGAATAAGGGGATATGAAGAAATTGAGGGGGTGGAATGTAAGTGATTGAGGCTTAATAGGTAATTTAAGCCTCTTTAAGTCAGTTGGTTATGGGAAACTGTAGGTGATGCTGAGGATCCCAGAGGCGAAATTTCCGCTGGTGCATCTCTATGCTGAAAACTAAGAGGTTTCCATCGGAATGACTTTTTTTCTTAAACTGTTGTCTATTAAGTATTTTTGCTTTTTGGTTTGGAATTTAACCAAAAATGTGGTAATTTTGGGCTGTAAAACAGCCAAAATTAGTTGCTTTTTGCCTTGGAAAATAGACATGTTTAAGAGAATCATAGACTTCCATCTGGATCAATGGGCTGTAGATCGCTACCGCAAACCTCTTCTTCTCCGCGGGGCAAGGCAGGTGGGGAAAACCTATGCGGTCCGGAGGTTAGGGGCTCAATTTAAATCCTTCGTTGAAGTCAATTTTGAACAATTGGAAGGGGCTGCTTCTCTTTTCGAAAAGGATCTTGATCCTAAAAGGCTGATTTTGGCCCTCTCTCTATTATTAAAAAAGCCTATTATTCCTGGTGAAACCCTCCTTTTTTTTGATGAGGTTCAGGAGGCTCCGCGGGCTATTATCGCTCTCCGTTATTTTTATGAGGAGATGCCCAATCTACATGTCATTGCCGCTGGGTCTCTCATGGAATTCGCGATAGAAAAGGTGGGTGTTCCGGTTGGCCGTGTGTCGATGCTATATATGTACCCGTTGTCTTTCTTGGAATATCTAGTAGCTACAGGCCATCATTTGATTGCAAAAGAAATTCTCAGCCATTCAGCTGGGGTTCCTATGAGTGAATTGATTCATGAAAAAATCCTAGATTTAGTAGGGGAGTATTTATCTGTCGGCGGGATGCCTGAGGCTATTGCAAGGTGGGTTGAAACAAAAGACCCAAATGCGGCTCTCATTGTTTTACAGCAGATTGCGGCTACTTACGCCCAAGATTTCGGGAAATATGCGAGAAAATCGCAAGTGAAATACTTAGAACAGCTTTATCGGCAAATCCCCCATCTTGTTTGCAAAGAATTTTCCTATCGGGAAATCCATGGAGAGTATCGAAAGAGGGAGTTGGCTCCTGCTCTAGAGCTTTTAGAGCGGGCCAATATCATCCATGCTATCCGCCACTCTTCTGGGCAAGGGATCCCAATCGGCGGAGAAGTTGATTTCGATGTTTTTAAAATCATTTACCTTGATGTGGGGCTCTGCCAGGCAATTTTAGGATCTGATATTTCTATCTGGTTTTTGCAGCCTCTTCAAGGTTTTGAAAATCGGGGAGAAATAGCGGAAGGATTTATTGGGCAAGAGTTGATTTGTTATGCGAACCCCTACGGCAAAGCAGAGCTCCATTTTTGGAAAAGGAGAGAAAAAAATAGCTCGGCTGAAGTCGATTATCTAATCCAAAGGGGAGAGTTGATTCTCCCTATTGAGGTCAAAAGTGGGCATGGGAATACTTTGCGAAGTTTGCATCTCTTTTTAGAAACACATCCTAAATCTACTACTGCTGTCCGTTTTTCTTCTCTTAACTATTCTTTAGTCAATAAATTAGATTCAAGACCTCTCTATGCAGCTGCATCTATGGCTCACGAAAGCCAGAAAGAGGCCCTTAGGGCCTGTTGCACAATAAAGTAGATCGTTTGGCTAGCGTGAAAGCTTCCTAAAATCGACTATCGAAAACGGGTTTGTATAGGACTATACTAGCCCGTTTTCGATAGTCGATTTTAGGGGCTTTGACGCGGCCAAACGGTCTACTTTATTGTTCAACAGGCCCTTATGTCAGTAGTTATGGGAAACTATAAGTGACGCTGAGGATCCCAGAGGCGAAATTTCCGCTATTCCGGCCGTAGACCGAGAACCAGACGCCCCCGATAAAACCGACGTTTTCATTGAAATCGTACTCAATGGCAGGGGAGATGCTGAGGTTGTCGCTATAGCCTGAACCGACCGAGGCGGGGGTCCCGTCGGAGAGGGTGCCGGGATTGCCATGGAACTTGGTCCGGTTGGTGGCCGAATAGACGACGTCGGTCGCTAAGACCCATCTTTGGTTGATGCTGTACTCATAGCCGAAATCGACGCTAAAGGTGTTGCCAGGACGGACTCTCCCTTGGGTGTTAAAGCCCCCTCCATAGGTGTTGAAGTTCTTCACATTGACGATGGTGGAGAGCTGATAGCCTAAGAAGAGGCGGATGTTCATCGGATGTTTGGTATTCCAGAGGACCACTTTGGAGATGATGAATCCGAATTGGGTCGCATAGGCGCCGGCGCCGGTGGCTTGGAGTCCATATCCGTTGGAGCTCAGATTTTTGTATTTCCCTGTTGGGAATGTCTGGGTGATCGTGAATTTCATCTGGGGGACGTAGCGGCTCTGCTTGTAGATGAGGAAACCGCCGACAACACTCATATCTCCGAATCCACCGCCGCTTGTGTTGTGTTGCCAGTTGTAGGCAGCGCTGGGGAGGTTGAGGTTCAGGTCGAAGTTGGGGGTGATCCCTGTCTGGATGTTGATGGTCCCTTTGAGTTGCACTTCGTGGCTCGGGAGGCTGACCGATTTCCGATCAGAATTGTAGCTTGCGTAGGTGTCTGTGATGAAGATGTAGGGCTGTGTATTGCCGGCCCCTACGGGCATCATCGAGGCGCCCGGGGTGAGGAGCGGGCCTGTGTACCAAGGGTTGAACATCTCTAGAGCATCATTGAACTGCTTTTCAGCCTGTGCGAGCTCTTGGGCGATCTGATCTGGGGTCTTATGAACGGTTGGCTCTTGTGAATAGAGGATGAATGGGAGAGTGAGCAACCAGAAAAGCTTACGCATAGAAAATGACCCCTTTTTACAAACCTATTTATCTTTTCCCCTATTTTTGGCAAGAGAAAGGAAACAGGGGGTTGTTATGAGCGATGTGTCGGGACCAGGGCCATTGAATCCAAGAGACAAGAAGATGTATGAGCAGGAGTATAAGCAGAGTGCCGATCTCTTTAAGAGGGCGCTCGATCAATACTCAAAGTCAGATAACCCGTATCAGAAGGCGGAATTCCAAGATGTGATGAGCCGCGCTTTAGATGTTCTCAATGAAACGGCAAATGAGCTGATGAGAAAAGAGCTCCAGTCGCAAAGTAACAAAATCTCTCAAGACTATGCGACGTTTCAGCAGTTTCCAGATGATCCAGATGCGAAAGAGAAACTGACTCAAGACCTCGATAAAGCGAAAAAGCTAGTCGACTAGAAAGAGATCGATTTTTTAAGGTCTTCGTGCTGAAACGCAGAAGACATCCGTTCGATCTCTTCTTTTTTAATTTTTAGTTTTAGGGCTTCTTTGTTCCATGAGGCTACAGAGGAACCTACTTCCTTTGCAATTTTTTTTGCCTGTAGCTTTTCAATCTCAAAATAATCAGCTACACTCAGTGCTAATTCGAGAGAGGCGCTAGGGTCTATCAGGTCGATCGCAGTAGATAGAACTCTTGGCTTGATGTCGGCTGGGGTAGGATTCAAATCATAGGCAGGGGATAAGCGCCACCCAGAAAGACCAGAATAAAGAAAGGCGTGGTTGCGTAAATGATCGTCTACGTTCGAAATGAGAACATTGAAGACAATACGCCGCCAAAGATCGGCAAGATCTTCTTTAGGAGAGGAGCTCATTTGGCGGATGGCATCCGCAATCTCAAGATAGCTGTGGGTTTCATTGTCTTTTGCTTGTAGGATACTCATGGCTGAGAGGAAAGGGACCCGGCTGTTTTTTTCTCGATCAAATCTTCTAGACAAAAGGATCCTCTTTTGCCCAACAGATTCAAGTCGCCACTCAGGAACTTTGATTCCAGCTCTGTTTGCCAGGGTGAGTGCTATAGCTTCCCAGGCGATCGTATCTATTTCATCATCTTTTCTGGGGAATTTAGCTATGGTTAGGTGCCCATCTTTGTCTTTTACTGAGGCTTTAGGTCTTGCTCCTCCTAGTGAGGAGCCGGGAGCGAGCAAGAGGCGAAGCTCTTCTTCGGTATCAGATTCTTGGAGTACATGGCTTGCAGCAGTGAGTAGTTTGCCGACAGATACTAAGGGTGGAATATGATTTTTATTATAGGTGGTTAGAAAAGGGCCTTGCTCTTCTTTTTTAAAGCGCAATGCTCCCAGCCTCCCTTCGTCATCGACCATCAATAAAAAATCAATTTCCTTTAAAGCTCGGGGAGTCCGTTTTTCTCTTTCGGCATTTCTCCTTTCGGCTCTACGCATAAGTAAGCGTCCCCAGCGGTCTGGGGCAGAATCATCAATGGCTCCAAAAAGCGGTTTGTCTGGAGATGCATGAAAAGGCCCCGAAACCAATTTTAAAGCAGGATCTAGTGAAAATCGTTTTGGGTGATTTAACCAATGCTCGTCATATTCAAAAGAGAGGCTTTCTCTCCCATTGCGATAATGTCCCCAGAGTTTTCCTGCTTTGATTGGACGGCTTTCGAGGTCTACATAAACCAAAACGGCTTGATCCATTTAATTGCCTTTTTGTTCATTTCGAGGAATTCGAATACGCTTAGGTAGGCTTTCTGCTTCTAATCCCAGGCCTAATTCATCTGATTTAGGGTCTGCTAATTCGGCTAATCGTTGAATCATCCCTAATATAAAAAGAGCTTTTGCATATGCGCCTAGGGAAACTCCTTCATCCCCTTTTTCGATTTTTGTTAAGGTGGCGCGGCTGATTGATGCCCTTTCTGCTGCAAGTTTCATGGGGATTCTCCTTCTTTTTCGGGCATCGCGAAGATCTTGTCCCAGTCTTTTAAGAGCTCTTTTAACAGGGATTGGAGTATTTTTAGCGTCCATAATATGGTCCTTTATAAGCTTTATGGTATATAATTAGAGACATTAAATAAATATACAAGGATCGGTTTTGAGGATTTAGCAATACGAGTAGTTGACGCGGGTGTTAACTACTCGTATTGGAACTCTGGGCGTGGAAATTGAAATCTATTGATTTTCAGAGATTTACGATTCGGAGAAAAAATCTTTGAGTTTCTCCAAAAAGCCCTTTTTACGGGGATGATTTTGGGGGGACTCGATCTCTTCGAAGGCTCGGAGGAGCTCTTTCTGTTTCTCAGAGAGTCTGACAGGTGTCTCTACTGAAACGCGGATGAGGAGATCTCCGTGCCCTTGTCCATGGACATTCGGAAACCCTTTGCCGCTAACGCGGAGGAGTTTGCTGTTTTGGGTCCCTTCAGGAATTTGGATCCGCACCTGTTCACCAAAAGGGGTGGGGACCTCTTTTTTTGCGCCGAGCGCCGCTTCGATGAAGGTGATCGGGAGGTCGAGATAGACATCGTCCCCTTCGCGGGTGAATGCTTCGTGCCCTTCCACTTCAATATAGACAAAGAGATCGCCTGCGGGGCCTCCCGCTTCGCCAGCATCGCCGTAACCGGCCATTTTCAGGCGCATTCCAGTGTCGACTCCGGCAGGAATGCGGACTTTGATCCGCTGCTTATCCTTGATTCTCCCAGCGCCGCTACAACTTTTGCAAGGATCGGTGATGATCTGCCCTGCGCCGCCGCAATGGGGGCAGGTCGATGACATGCTGAAGAAACCTCGGCTCTGATAAACTTGCCCCTTTCCTTGACAGGTTGAGCAGGTTTTTACCCCGTTGCGCGATTTCGCGCCTGAGCCGTGGCATATTTCACAGGTGACATAATTTGTGATCGCAAGCTCTTTCTCTGTGCCTCGAGCCGCTTCTTGAAAGCTGATTTTGACAGTCGCTTTTTTGCTGGCCCCTTTCCGAGCTCCAGCCTCTTCTTCATAACTGCCCCCGCCACCGCCGCCGCCGAAGAAGGAGTCGAAGATCGACTCTTCACCACCGCCGCCCCGTCCGCCTCCGAAGGCTCCCATAAAGGTGCGTAGCGCTTCCTCCATAGAGGCAAAACCACCGTTCCCTCCAGGGAAACCGCCGCCGCCCATGCCGGCTCCGCGCAATCCATCTTCACCGTATTGGTCATAAACACGGCGCCGATTTTCGTCGCTAAGGACTTCATAGGCTTCTGAAACGAGTTTGAATTCCGCTTCTGCTTTTGGATTACCCTGATTCCGGTCAGGGTGGCACTCAAGCGCTTTTTTACGGTAGGCTTTCTTGATCTCTTCAGGAGTTGCGCTGCGTGCTACGCCAAGGGTAGCGTAGAAATCTTTAACCACTAATAGCCTCTGCGAAGAGCTGTTTTTGTACGCTTGGTGGCTGCTTTAGATTTGAGCCGGCTTTTGACCGAAGGTTTGTCGTAGAAACGATGAGCTTTCGCAGCTTTCATGATTCCTTCTTTATCTAATTTTTTCTTGAGAGCGCGAAGAGCTTTATCGATCGGCTCACCGATGCGTACTTTTACACTAGGCATTGTCCAATTACCTCATCCGTTTAGGTTAATAAGAATCCATTTTAGAGCATTGAGAGGGTTTTCTTCAAGGATGGGAAAGGTAATTGAGTTCCAGAGGCCCCGCGCCCCTCTCGAGGAATTGTCTCCAAACAAGATTTGCAAGGGTGTTTGGATCGGGGGTTGTTTCGGAGAAAATCGGGGTTGAGGGGAGCCTTTTTTGGATCAATTCGGGATGGGGAGAGCGAATCTCTTTAAGGGTTTGGAGCTTCGGGTCTGTTGGGGAGAGGAGGAGAGGTTCTCGATCTAGGAGAGCATAGAAGCCCCCCATCCTTGCATCGACTAAGACGGGCGGTGGGCCGAAGGCTTCGAGGCTGCAAAACCCGAAAAGGGGGATTTTCCACCCATAAGAGAGGGCTTTCGCAAGGGCTGCTGCTACCCGGAGACCAGTATAAGAGCCGGGGCCTACGCCCACAGCGATCAGGTCTGGTTTTTCGTCGCCTATCAAATTTTTTACTTGAAGGGCCAAGGTTTTAGAGAGCTCGGGACCTCCGGGGATAGCTTTAAAAGCGAGGGGGGAGCCCTTTTCAGAGAAGAGAATTACCCCTTTTTCGGTGCTTGTTTCGAGAATTAAGATCCGCATGCAGAGAGTTTATCAGAATTGGATAAAATTTCGCTTTTCAAAAATGGGGCAATTCAGTGAAAACCAGAAGTATACCACGAGGGTGATTCAATGGAACGGCTATCTAGAGAACCTGCGCGCGATGCATACATTCTTTTGCGGATTGTCTTTATCGCTTTACCTGTTATAGCAGGTTTGGATAAATTTTTTTACTCCCTGGTCGATTGGACCCAATATTTGAGCTCCTTTTTCGGGGGTTTTGGCGATCTGGTTTTAATGGGGATTGGAGCTATTGAGATCTTAGTGGGAATCGGGGTGTTTTTTAAGCCGAAGATTTTTGCTAACATAATTGGGGTTTGGCTCGCTTTCATTATCATTAATTTACTGATTTTAGGCGCATATTACGATGTTGCTTTACTAGATTTGGGACTTTGTTTTTCTGCTTTCGCTTTAGCGAGGCTTGCAAAAGTCTATGAAAGTGTTTGAAAATAGGGCTCCCAAAAGGGGCCAAGGCCATATTCTCAAACACTTTCTATGGATAGATTTTGGGTGAATTGATAAACTAAGATCCTTTTAAGAGGTCAATTTGAACGACGATTTTCCGCCACAACAAGATGAGCCTATCATTCCAGCTGAAACGGTGATTGAAGAAGAGGAGCAAGATCTGAGCATTCCGAAGAAAGAAGGAGCTCTCATCCCAGCTTTAATGTATCCCGATCAGCTCTATATCATGCCGCTCAATAGACGCCCCTTTTTCCCGGGGATGGCGGCGCCGATTGTGATCGAAACAGGCGCTTATTATGAAGTATTGAAAATCATCTCCAAAACGGAGCATAAATGTGTTGGCCTATTTTTAACCCATGAAGAAGATGTCAATATCTACAAGATCGGATTTAGCGATATCTACCAAGTGGGAGTAGTCGCCCGAATTTTGCGGATCATCCCGATGGAGCAGGGGGGCGCTCAAGTTGTTCTCAATATGGAGAAGCGGGCCGTTATTGAAAAACCGGTTAAAAACAAACATCTCGTTGCGAAGGTCCGGTATCAAGATGACACTCCGCTGGCCCACTTATCTAAAGAGCTCAAAGCTTATTCGATCAGTATCATTACGACGATCAAAGAGCTCCTCAAATTAAATCCCCTTTTCAAAGAAGAGCTGCAGATCTTTTTAGGCCACTCCGATTTCACAGAGCCGGGAAGACTTGCCGACTTTGCTGTGGCCCTGACCACGGCGACCCGTGAAGAGCTTCAAGATGTATTGGAGACCTTTGAAATTGAGAAGCGGATCGATAAAGCGCTCATGCTTTTGAAAAAAGAGCTCGATATCAGCCGGCTCCAAAGCACAATCAACCAACGGATCGAAGCGACTATTTCCAAAACCCAGCGTGAATTTTTCCTCCGAGAGCAGCTCAAGGCGATCAAGAAAGAGCTCGGGATGGAAAAAGATGATAAGACGATGGAGGCGGAGAAATTTGAAGAGCGGATCGCCCAGAGGCAGATCCCTGAAGAGGCTCTCAAAGTGATCCGGGAAGAGCTCGACAAATTGAGCTCGTTGGAAGTTCAATCGGCCGAATACGGTGTTGTCAGAAACTATATCGATTGGTTGACCATCATCCCTTGGGGCCTCTACAGCAAAGAGACCCACGATGTGAAGAAGGCGGAAAAAGTTCTCGAGCACGACCACTATGGTTTAAAAGATATCAAAGAGCGGATCCTCGAATTCATCGGGGTTGGAAAATTGACCGGCGGAGTGAAGGGGAGCATCATCTGCTTAGTGGGGCCTCCGGGCGTTGGGAAAACAAGTATCGGAAAAAGCGTAGCACGTGCTTTGAATCGGAAATTCTACCGCTTCTCTGTTGGCGGGATGCGCGATGAAGCGGAGATTAAAGGGCATAGAAGAACCTATATCGGTGCGATGCCAGGGAAAATGATCCAGGCGCTTAAATATTGCCAGACGATGAACCCGGTGATCATGCTCGACGAAGTGGATAAGATGGGATCGAGCTTTCATGGCGATCCCGCCTCTGCCCTTTTAGAAGTTCTCGATCCAGAACAAAACAAAGACTTTTTGGATCACTATGTCGATGTCCGTTGTGACCTCTCGAATGTCTTGTTTATTGTGACAGCGAACGTTTTGGATTCGATTCCAGAGCCTTTAAAAGACCGGATGGAGATTCTCCGCCTCTCGGGATACATTCAGAAAGAGAAGGTTGAAATCGCGAAAAAGTATCTCGTTCCCCGCAACCGGAAAGCGATGGGACTTAAAGCGTCCGATCTCATTTTCTCCAATGGGGCTTTGTCGGAGATCATCAATGGCTATGCTAGGGAAGCTGGCGTACGAAATCTCGAGAGCAACATCAAAAAAATCATGCGCAAAGTGGCTCTGCAACTCGCAAGAGGCAAATCTTCCAAAGTCACTATTTCTGAAAAAAACTTAGCTCACTATTTAGGGAAGCCAATTTTCACAAGCGATCGATTCTACAAAGTGAATCCGGTCGGTGTTACGACAGGCCTCGCTTGGACCTCTATGGGAGGCGCCACATTGTATATCGAAGCGGTCAGCTACCCATCTGAAAAGACCGATATGAAACTCACTGGACAAGCGGGCGATGTGATGAAGGAGTCGGCGATGATTGCGTGGACCTATGTGCAAAGCAACGTGCGACGCTACACACTGACGGTCCCTTTCTTTGAAAAATCCCAAATCCACCTCCATATTCCTGAAGGGGCAACTCCGAAAGATGGCCCTTCAGCTGGAGTGACGATGACCACCTCTATTCTCTCTCTTCTTCTCAATACGCCTGTCCGAAATAATTTGGGGATGACAGGGGAGATGACCCTCACAGGAAGAGTCCTCCCGATCGGGGGATTGAAAGAGAAGCTCATCGCAGCGCGTAGATCGAAGGTCGATGTATTGATTTTTCCGAAAGAAAACTTGCGCGATTATGATGAGCTGCCCGAGTATCTTAAAAAGGGGCTTGAGGTCCATTTTGTCGACCATTACGACGAGGTGTTTAAGATCGCTTTCCCAAAACTGAAGGTCTATGCCGATGAAGCCAGCGTGGCTCCAAAAAAAGCTCGTAGAGCCAGAAAAGGTTGAAGAGAAGGCCGCTGAATTGAGAAGAGAGGGGCTCACCCTCGCAACTCTCAACGGCTCCTTCGACCTTTTGCATGCAGGGCACCTCTTTATCATCCATGAAGCTTCGAAACAGGCCGACCGGCTCCTGGTTGCTTTGAACTCCGACCGTTCGATTCAAAAGTATAAAAGCGTCAGCCGTCCCATCATCCCCCTCGCTTATCGGTTGGAGATGATCGCCGCTTTAGAATTTGTCGATTATGTCACCTGGTTTGATGAGACTGATCCGTGTGCCTTACTGGCAAAAATCAAACCCGATGTGCATGTCAATGGCGCCGAATATGGGGCCAATTGCATTGAGGCTGAAACTGTAAAAACGTACGGCGGGAGGCTCTATCTTGTGAATCGGATTCCAAGTCTTGCCACTTCAGCCATTATTGAGAAGATTAAGCAATGCGGATAGTAGGGACCCTTTCTCACGAAAATGAGGCGCAGCGCCTCAAATTCTATTTGACTAAACAGGGGATTGGGAGCAGTTTTGATGTCTCTTTTGATCCAGCCAATGGGGAGATGTCGTACCAGGTTTGGATCCACGAAGAAGATCGGCTCCAAGAGGCGCACGCCATTTTTACAGAGTTCAAAAAGCAACCGCTCGATTCCCGATTTGATGCGCCTCCCCCCGAACCCGAACCTGTTTCTATTGATGAAGAGGTAGCGGAAGAAGATAGACCGCCCCCCCACAGGTTCAAAACGCACTTAACCCATTTTTTGATCGCCTTTTGTTCCGTCCTCTTCTTTCTCAATACGCTCCAAGAGATCCCCCTTCCTAAAGAGAGCCCTTCTGAAGGCTCTTTCCTCATGACGCCTATAGAAGCGCTCTATATGTATGACCTTCCTCCCCAATTTGAAAAATTGGAAGAGAGCGCTCTCAAACAGGAGCTGACAGAAAGGAGGGTGGATCAGATTTCCCCAGCTCTCAAAGAGGAAATTACCACCGCGGTTCAGACCCCCTATTGGAAAGGGTTTTATAATTGGATCGTCGCTAAAATCAAAGGGGAAGACCCCACTTCGGGAGAAGAGACCCTTTTTTACAAGATCCGACAAGGGGAGATCTGGCGCCTCTTTACCCCCTGTCTTTTACATAAAGATCTTCTCCACATCCTCTTCAACATGCTTTGGCTCTGGTATCTTGGGAAACCGATCGAAGAGCGGATCGGCCCTTTCCGGACACTCCTTCTCACCCTCGTTGTAGGGATCGGTGCCAACACCACCCAATATTTCATGAGCGGCCCTTTCTTCATCGGCTATTCGGGGATCGTTACAGGGCTTGCAGGATTCATCTGGATGCGGGAGCGGCTCGCCCCCTGGGAGGGGTATCCTCTCAATCGGGCGACGATTTTGTTCCTCCTCTTTTTTATCGGAGCAATTTTTGCTCTCCAAATCGCCCTCTTTTTTCTCCAAGTGGCCACCACCTACAATTTTTCTCCCAACATCGGCAATAGCGCCCACATCTCGGGAGCGATCATTGGGGCACTCCTAGCTAAATTCCCCTTTTTCGCCCAGAGAGTCAAACTATGAGCAGGAAATCAATCTCTTTGATACGATTATCTCGAGAAAATATATGTTTTTAAAAGAAGTTAAAAAAATTTTATCCGATCATAAGAATGAACTCTTGAAGAAAGGGGTTCGCGCTTTA
Organism: uncultured bacterium; assembly: GCA_964456885.1. Taxonomy (GTDB): domain Bacteria; phylum Chlamydiota; class Chlamydiia; order Chlamydiales; family SM23-39; genus REEB52. Next base: position 14,726 of record CAYWDE010000014.1, read on the forward strand.
GCTCTCTTTGGTTCTGTTGCTAGAAATGAATCGACCTCAAAAAGCGATGTGGATATTTTAGTCGATTTCGATTCAAAAAAAGGCCTTTTTTTCTTTGTAGAGCTTAAAAATTTTTTAGAAGAGCTTCTGGATTGCAAAGTGGATTTGGTTACTAAAAGCGCACTCCATCCAGCTCTGAAAAAAAGAATTTTAAGTGAGGCAAAGGATGTCTTCTAGAGAGTGGGTTTTTCGTGTAGAAGATATTCTGAAATCTATTGAAAAAATTAATAGCTATTTAAAGGGGTTAACTATAACCCAATTTAAAAAAAATGAATTAGTGATTGATGCCGTTATAAGAAATCTGGAAATCATCGGAGAGGCGAGCAAAAACATTCCCCCTAATGTTCGCCGTTCTTACTCTGCTGTTCCTTGGGATATAATGTACGGGATGCGCAATATTCTGATTCATGAGTATTTTGGAGTGGATACTCAAATCGTTTGGCATACAGCTAAAAAAGATTTGCCTCTTGTCCAAAAGCAGCTAGATCAAATTCTAAAAGAAATAAAACTATGAGCATCAGGGATATCGTCATTCTCGGCTGCTCGAGCCAACAACCGACCCGCTTCCGGAATCATGGCGCCTATCTCCTCCGGTGGAATGATGAGGGGCTTCTCTTTGATCCAGGTGAGGGGACGCAAAGACAATTCATTTTTGCCGATGTCGCCCCTCCTGTTGTGACGCGGATTTTCATCAGCCACTTCCACGGAGACCACTGTTTAGGTCTTGGATCGATGCTGATGCGTCTCAATCTCGATAAAGTGACCCATCCGATCCATTGCTACTACCCAGCGAGTGGGCAAAAATACTTCGATCGGCTCCGCTACTGCTGCATCTATAAAGAGAACATCACCGTTGTGGAACACCCCGTCAAAAAAGCGGGTCTTGTCGAAGATGATGGGAAATTCCGTATTGAAGCCGCTTTTTTAGATCACGGCATTGAAAACATCGGCTGGCGCGTGACAGAACCCGATACGGTCAAATTCCATAA
>CAYWDE010000015.1:0-15150 GCA_964456885.1 uncultured bacterium
CTTCCCCTCATCTCTAAAGTTCCGATCCCATAGGCAAAATCTTGCTTTTCAGGGGGAAGGCGCATCGCTTCAGGAAATTCTTTCGTCAACTTATCTTGCTCGATTCCTAGGAAATTGGCATATTGCCGGATGAATCCAAGAGCATAGACATTCGAGAGAAAGTGTTCGATTCTCCCCTCTTCAATCGCCTGCAAATAAACCATCCGGATCGAGATCGCATTTTCCACTTCTTTAAGAGAGAGGCTCATCTCCTCTCTTTTTGAGCGAAATTTCTCGCCCAACTTTTTCAAACCCTCTGACATAACTACTCCAGGTACTACCCTAGGTATGTTAGCACCTTGTATAATTCCGTGAAACTTCTTATACTGCTGGAATGACTTTCACAACGAAAATCGACTTAAAACTGGCGCCTAAGCTGGAACATGACCTCAAAGAGCAAGGATTCGAACTCTCAAAACCCCCATATACCCTCTTTTCAGCAAAGAAAAAAGGGATCTCCTGCACCCTTTATGAATCGGGAAGTTTGACCGTCCAAGGGAAAGGGATGAAAGAGTTCATGGAGTTCTATCTTGAGCCTGAAATCCTACAAGAATTTAAATATTCTCATCCTGAAGCCCACCTCGATCTTGAACCCCATATTGGGATGGATGAAGCGGGTAAAGGGGACTATTTTGGACCTCTTTGTGTCGCGGCGATCTATGCAGATAGCGAAGGGATTAAACAGATGAGTCAAATGGGGGTGAAGGACAGCAAACGGATTTCAGATGATGGGATTTTAAAGTTGGCTAAAAAACTCCGAGAACAGTTCCCCTATACGGTGATCCGACTTTTTCCCCTTAAATACAATGAACTCCACGCCCGATTTAAAAATCTCAATCGCCTCCTTGGTTGGGCTCACGCCGCAGCGCTCGGAGATCTCGCCCAAAAAACGGGATGTAAAAAAGCGCTCCTTGACCAATTTGCTGAAAAACATGTGATGGAAAAAGCCCTTTTGCAGAAAAAAATCGAAGTGGAACTCCAACAAAAAGTGCGGGGGGAAGAAGATCTCGTCGTCGCAGCTGCTTCCATTTTAGCAAGGGCCGCCTTTTTAGATGGGATGAAAGCACTGAGCGATGAATATGGGATCGAGATCCCCAAAGGGGCCAGTGGGAAAGTGAAAGAAGCGGCCCATAAGTTGATCGCAAAATATGGGAGAGAAATCTTAGGAAAGGTGGCAAAAACCCATTTCAAAACAACCGGTGAGTTGTGAAGTCGTTAAAAATTCAAAATTTGATCCTCATTGAAAAAGCGGAAATCTCCTTTGGTGCTGGGCTCAATATTTTGACTGGAGAAACAGGATCTGGAAAATCGGCTATCCTCTCTGCTATAAGGCTCATCGCTGGGGAAAGGGCCGATAACAGCTCCATCCGGAAAGGGGCCGATTTTGCTATTGTGGAGGCCCTCATGGAAAACGGGACCTTTATCCGGAGAGAGATCTACCGCTCAGGAAAAAATCGGTGCTTTATCGACGAGGCTCAAGTGAGCCTATCCACCTTAAAAGAGGCCTCCGATATTGAACTGGTCGATCAAAGCAGCTCCCACTCTATCCTTGAGCAAGAAAAAAGGATGCTCGACACGTTTGCTAACTTATTAGATAAGGTGAAGATTTTTGAACTCGCCTACGGGGAAGAAAAAGCTCTTGACACCCAGCTGCAAAAACTCCTACAGACCCCAAAAGATCGGGAGCTCGAATGGGCCCAAAAAGATTTGAGTTTGATCGAAGAGGTAGATTGGAAGCCCGGAGAAGAAGAAAAGCTAGCTCAAGAGCACCATTTCCTCACTCACGCCCAAGAGCTCGCCGAAAAAATGAGCGCGATCGGCTTCGCATTGACTGAAGGGGGTGAAATCCCCTCGCTAAAAAGGGTCCAGGGGAGTTTAGAGCAGTGTATCCGCTTCGATTCAAAACTTGCCCCATTTGCCCAATCGATGAAAAGTGCTCTTCTTGAGCTCGAAGAGGTGGGGAGATCGGTTCAAAGTTATGCAGACAAGCTCGAGACGAATCCGAATCTATTGACTACACTAGAGAAACGGATGGGGGCGATCGAATCGCTCAAAAGGCGTTTTGGCCCCGATATTGGAGCTCAAAGGGAAAAATTGCTCCGCTCAATTGAGCACCTGAGCAATCTTGATGCTGAGATCGAGGATGTCAAAATACGATTGGAGAAATTACGAGAAAAAAATAGGGCTCTCTCCGAATCAATTACAAAAGAAAGACAGAAAGCAGCGCCTCGCCTCGCCTCCCAAGTTCTCGCAGAATTAAAATCTCTCAATATCCCCCATGCTCAGTTTGAAATCGCCGTAGGGGATTCGTTCAACGATATCCGCTTTCTCTTTTCGGCCAATCCAGGCATCCCCCCGATCCCTTTAGAGGAGTGCGCAAGCGGTGGAGAGCAATCGAGACTCCTTTTGGCCCTTAAAACTATTTTATCCGAAGGGAGCTCCTGTCTTGTTTTTGATGAAATCGACAGCAACGTCGGGGGACAAACAGCTGGGATTATTGGACAAAAATTGAAACGGCTTGCAGAAAAAAGGCAGGTCATTTGTGTCACCCATTTTGTCCAAGTAGCGAAATATGCAATGGATCACTTTCTTGTTTCTAAAGCGACCCAAGGGGAGAGCGCCTATACGAATGTGATCAAATTGAATGAACAAGAAAAAGAAATCGAATACAATCGAATGTTAGGTAACAAATGCTAAAGAAGTTATTCCTCACCCTCTTTGTTCTCGGACTCTCTGCACAGGAATTCGATGAGCCGGCACTCTCTCTTTGGGACTACCACCCCATTCATGTGGGAGGAAATGCGATTGCTCTAGGAAAAGGGAATGTCGACATTAAAAATGGACCACACCAGGGTGACCTCACCTTCAACAAAGAAAACGCCTTTTTATACTGTTTTCTCCCTATCAGCAAAGAATCCTATTTCCTCCCTCGAGTTGAGTGGAATACATTCGCGATGGATTGGGACCAAAATCCTAAATTCAACGAAACCCGTTTCCACTATATGCAGTTTGCCCTCACCTTCCTTTCAATTGCAGTGGAAAAATGGCGCTGGATTGCTCGGGCTGAATACAATATAGATATCAAACACTTTTCTAATCCTGAAAAATATGGCCTCTTTTCAGCCCTACTCTGGGGGAGTCACGAAATCCACCGGAAGTGGAACTATCACGTGGGGGCATTCGGATATACAGGATTTGAAGGGCAAGAGGTCTATCCGATCATTGGAATCGACTTTTCCCCCAATAAAAAGTGGATGTTTCAAGCTGTATTCCCCATCAACTACTCGATTGAATACAACCTGAATAAAGAGTGGAGATTCTCCCTCAAAGGGCGTCCTCTCAAAGAACGGTTCCGTACAGGCCGTTTTGAACCGCAACCCCGCTCTGTTTTCTGCTATTCAACGATGGGAGCCGAATTCAACGTCCATTATGAGAAATTTCTCAAACTAGAAGTTGAGCTATTTGCCGGATATAACTTTGGCGGCAGCTTCTATATTAAGGATCGGAATGGGCACAATTCCCTCTACACACATGTCCAAGGGGCACCTTATATTGGAGCCACCCTGAACTGGGGAATTTAGAAAGTATTTATTCAGCGAGCTTAAAAGATTTAATGAAGCGAGCGTAAGCTGCATCATCCATTTTCCCTTTGAGCCCTTCCATCGCAACGAGATAGAGCTTATTCCGAACCATGAGAGCCTGTCCTCTGAAATAGCTACTTCCCCCTTCAACTAGGAAGTCCATAGTAGGGATCCCCATATAATCAACCAATTCAGCATAAACTAACTGATTTTCTGGGTTATGGTTGATGATCCCACTCAAGAGCCCCTCTAACCCGGCCACTTCATTGCCACCAGTCAAAGGCATCGGATAGGTTGCGATCAAAAGTAAAAAGACCCCTTTATCTTCATGAGGGGCTACATAGACATCGTAGCTGAGGCGGTTCACACCGTCCGCAAGAGGGAGAGTTTGCTGGATCATTTGCGGAGTTGTTGGGAACGAGATGTGGCACTCTCCGCTTTTCGTAAAGATTTTTTTCCATGAGCTCCCCTCATCAGCTTGAGCCACGTTTCTAAAGAACACATGGAAAGCGAATAGAGAGAACGCCAGAAACCAGATTCCGATCTTTTTAACCACAGGCTTATTCATTATTCTCTCCTTAAATCGCTAAAAGGGTTTTAAAATCATAAAGCCGCTGACTGCAACGCCACCCATTGCATAGATCAAAAGGCTCCAAAGAACGCACATAATGACAGACAATATGATCCCCGCCACCAATACGTTGAAAATAGCTCTCAGTATTGAATACTTCTGCACTTCTGCTAGAGCATTGATATAAATCACAACCGACCAGATCGCTAAAACAACTTTTGCAATCAAAATTGCAAATAAAAGGGAGATTTGGGAGTTCGGCATGACGGGCGCATCGGGGAAATTCAGAAAAAGCTGATGGCCAAACAAGATGACCATCAGCAACCAAAGAGGAATATTCAAACTGATTGGGACTGAGGACCAAGCGTATGCCGCTCTGATACTCTGGAAATCACCCTGCCCCTTAAACCATTTACCGACCCATGAGACAAACCAGCTCCAAATAGTAAAGCTGATATATCCATAAAAAGGGGCGATTAATGCTGATAAAATAAGAATCCCCGCAATTCCCATCGCATTGCCCAGTGCAATCGACTGGCACATATTCATCATTGAGGCAAAGCCATAAATAAAGGCTAAAGTCCATAATGAGCGGTTAGGATTCTCCGCAACAATCCGAGCAATTGTTGCTCTAGGACGATTCCAGACAGAGATCCAGGGATTGAAGTTTTCCATATTTTCAGCTCATTTCAAGTGTTCAGATGCCCCTATCTGCCCATTTATAAAGCATACAGGGGTTACCTATATGGCAGTGGCGTAGCTCAGTCGGGCAGACAGAGGCATCTGAAAACTCAACACACCCTAAGTTTAGTTTAAATTTTAAAACATATATTTACAAACTAATTACATAAGGCACATAAATGCAATCGGCTAGAATGAATATTAATTCAAAAAAAAGAATAAAAGAGAAATATTATTGGAGGAGGACATTGTTTTTATAGGAATTAAAAGAGAGAAAGAGAAGCCTGGACGGCCCTCCATTAAAAGGGTGCACATCCAAGCTTCTACTTAGAGAGTTAGATCTCTTCAGAAGAGGTGAGATCTTCAGAAGAAACCTCATTTTCGTCTCCGAAAACGATCTCGTCTGTATATTCTTCACATTCTTCGTTAATAACTACTTCTTCGCTATTCTCTTCGCTCATAGATTCATCATCTAGAAGGATTTTAACTGTTTGATTTTCTAGATTTTCAATAACCTCTTGAGCAGGTTCTACTGCTAACAAAAGTGCGATCATAGCCACGGCTAACATAGATACTCCTTTTAAATCTGAAACTGCCTTACAAAAAGCGTCCGAGGATCAGGATACTGGATAGTGTAGTTTGAGACAAGGGATTTTCAAGGAAGAGAAGGTGCTTGCCGATGAGACCATAGGCAAGCACCTTAAAAGAGATTACTGTTTATGGCACTTGCAGTTAGAACCACATCCGCAATTGCACTTGCGGCAGCCGCAAAGCATTGCAACACCATAGAGGCCAGCTAAGCCAACTAAACTAAAGATGAATCTAGCAATCATCGACTTCGCACCAAAAATATCGGTCACTAAGTTGTACTTAAATAAGCCTACAAGGCCCCAGTTCAATGCGCCAACAACCATTAATAGCAAACAAATAAGACGGACAGCTTTCATATATTCCTCCAAAAAACTGTTATATACTGGATCATATAAGATTTTTTAATCCTTGTCACTACTCATTTGTTGACTCTCTAAGAATAAAATGGTAATTTATTGGTGAAATTCATATGTCAAACTTTGATCATCAATCCCTTGAGCATTTAAAAAAACTGTGCAGAATCGAGTGCACTGAGGCTGAAGACCAAGATATTTTGGCCAGTCTCCAGAGCGTTCTCGAATATGTGGAGCAATTAAAAGATGTAAATACTGAAGGGACAAAAACTTGCCGCTATGTCCTCAGAGGAATGTTAAAGAACAACATGAGAGAAGATACACCGAAAGATCCCCTCTCCCGCGACCAGTTTTTAGCCAATGCACCCGACCAGATCGGAGGGATGATCCGAGTTCCCCCTGTACTTAAGCCAGGCTCTTAAAATGAAACCCCTCCACCACCTCTCTGCGATTGAACTCCGCGACGCCTTTTTAAAAGGGGAACTCTCAGCCGTCCAAATTACCCAATCATTTCTCAAACGGATCGAGGCTCACGACAAAGAGCTGGGTGCTTTTCTTTGTACGCTCGGTCCGAGAGCACTGATGAAAGCAGAAGCCCTAGACAGAAAAAGGGCTCATAATCAGCCGCTTGGAAAAATGGCAGCGATCCCGATCGCGATTAAAGACAATATGCATATCTCTGGAGAGATCACAACTTGCGGATCACAGTTCCTAAAAAACTACAAAGCCCCCTTTAATGCCTCCGCTGTACGATCGATGGAGGAAGAGGATGCCCTATTGATTGGGAAAACCAATCTTGATGAATTTGCAATGGGCTCTTCGAATGAAAATTCCTCTTTTTTCCCCGCCTATAATCCCTGGGATCGGAAATGTGTTCCAGGAGGCTCTTCAGGAGGTTCTGCAGCAGCTGTTGCAGCACGCCTCTCCCTGATTGCAACGGGGACCGACACTGGCGGCTCTATCCGGCAACCAGCCAGTTTTTGCGGAATCGTCGGCTATAAGCCCACTTACGGGAGGGTATCGCGCTATGGCCTTGTCGCATTCGGATCTTCTCTAGATCAGATAGGCCCCCTCACTACCACTGTCGCAGATGCTGCCCTCACCATGGAAGTGATTGGGCGCCACTGCCCTCATGATGCTACATCCCTCGATTTACCCCCAGAGGCCTACCCCCTCTCTAAAGAGCTCGAACCAGGTACGACAATCGGAGTCCCTTGGCACTTTTTAGAAAATCTATCCCCTCCCCTACGGAAAAATTTCGACCATTCGATTGAGGTGATGAAAAGCCTCGGAGCAAAAATCGTCGATGTCAATCTTGACGTCCTCAAATACTCGATCGCTGTCTACTATATCTTAGCTACCGCTGAAGCGTCGACAAACCTTGCCCGGTTTGATGGGATCCGCTACGGAATCCGCTCCAAAGAGGCAAAAACTCTAGAAGAGATTTATGAGCAATCTCGGCAAAAAGGATTTGGGAGAGAGGTGAAGAAACGGATCATGCTCGGCACCTACGTCCTATCGACTGGGTATCAAGATGCGTTTTATAAAAAAGCCCTAAAGGTCCGCACCTTGATTATGGACGCCTTTGATGAAGCTTTCAGTAAATGTGACGCGGTCATGATGCCAGTGACAACAAGTGGAGCTTTTGAAAAAGGGGCGATCCAAGACCCGGTCGAGATGTATCTCCAAGATATTTTCACTGTTCCTGCCAACTTAGCAGGGCTCCCAGGAATTAGCGTCCCCTCTGGATACGACGACCGAGGGATGCCGCTCGGCCTTCAGATCTTAGGACCTCAAATGTGCGACGTCTCCATTATGCAATACGCCTACGCCTATGAACAGGCGACGAAACAGAGCCGCATTCCGAGGGACTATGAGTGATTTACCTTATGATATGTGGGAACCGGTCATCGGACTTGAGATCCACGCTCAGCTCAATACAAAAACAAAGGCTTTTAGCCCAGCACCTAACCGCTTTGGCGATGAGCCGAATGTCAACATCTCTGTCGTTTGTACAGGGCAGCCTGGAGCATTGCCTGTCCTAAATAAAGAGGTGGTCCGGAAAGCGGTCCAATTCGGCCTGGCGATTGGGGCTAACATCTCCAGAATTAGTACTTTTGATCGGAAATCCTATTTTTATCCCGACAGCCCCCGTAATTTCCAAATCACCCAATTTGAAAATCCGATCGTCTTAGGCGGCGAAGTGAGAGTCGACGGGAGAGCCTTTAAGGTGAACCGGGCCCACATAGAAGACGATGCGGGGATGCTGAAACACTTCACCACTTTTGCTGGAGTCGATTACAACCGAGCCGGCTCTCCTCTCATTGAGATCGTCTCCGAGCCTTGCATCCACTCGGCAGCGGATGCGGTCGCCTACGCGAAAGCGATCCGCGCGATCATGCTCTATCTCGATGCTTGCGATGGAAATATGGACGAAGGGAGCCTCCGGATCGATGCGAACATCTCCGTTAGACCTAAAGGGGAGAAAACTCTCCGTCCCCGGATCGAGATCAAAAACATGAACTCCTTCTCTTTCATGCAGATGGCGATCGAGTCGGAGATCACACGCCAAATCAAGCTCTATCTCAACCAACCCCATCGGGATCCTCTTGAACTCATTCCTCCCGGCACATACCGTTGGGATCCAGAGCTTAAACAAACGGTCCTCATGCGCCGGAAAGAGAGTGCAGACGACTATAGATACTTCCCAGAGCCCGACCTCACACCGGTCATCCTTACAGACGCATATATAGATGAGATCCGCGCTACCCTTCCTGAACTCCCTCACGATCGGTATCGCCGCTATGTCTCCGATCTTGGCCTCACCGAGTATGCAACAGAGACCCTCATCAACGAAAAAGTCCTCTCAGACTACTTTGAAGAGGCCCTTCAAACTTGCAAAAGCCCACGCCTCCTCTGCAATTGGATCACCGTCGAATTTGCCGGCAGACTCAAAGAGACCGGTAAAACACTCATCGATCTCGGCATCCCCCCCTCTCACCTCTCCAAACTTGTCAATCTCATCGAAGAGAACAAAATCACTGGACGGATTGCGAAATCGGTCGCCGACGATATGCTCCAAAACCCGAGCCTCGATCCAGAAACCATCGTCGCAAAAAACCCCGACTACCAAACTCTCGACGATATCACAGCGATCGAGCCCCTTGTCGATCAAGTGCTCGCCGCCAACCCTCAATCGATCATCGACTTTAAAGCGGGACGCGATAAAGCATTCGCCTTCCTCGTCGGCTCTGTCATGAAATTGACCCGCGGTAAAGCATCTCCCCAGGTTGTCAATGACCTGATCCGGAAAAAATTGAAAGATTAGCCTTTTTTCGTTTATAGTCCTCCCCTCAATTTATCCAGAGAGGACACATATGGCGATCACACCTATTTCTAAATTCTTCATCAATGCAGATAAATTTTGCGATAACGTCCCTCTTTTAAGTACTGCTAGCAACTTGATCAATTTATTTCAAAAATGTGTTTTGTCTTGTATTCCAAATCGGATCATTTTGAAAAGTCATTATTATGCTTACTTAACTCAAAAAAGTTTTTCCCGTTGCTTCCTCTTATTGATCCCTCTGGTTGGGAAATTTTTGATCAGCCGATGGGAGACAAGGGAATTGATTGAGAGGCGGAATGTCCTACAGGATTCTCATCAAGAAGTGGAAGAAAGGCTGAAAAATGTGACGCTAGATCTAATTGAACATACCCCAGAGGCATTCTTTTCTATGGATGAAGAAATCCAATCCGATAGAAGCTTTTTGATTGAAGCTGCTAAGAGAAATCCTGAGGTATTACAGTTTGTAAAGCCAGAATTTCTAAAAGATAAGGAGTTTTTCTTCGAACTTATCCCCTTTAAGCTCCTTGCTTTAAAGTATGCCAGCCCAGAGCTTTTAGGAAGCGAAGAGTTCATGACTCAAGCGATCGAGATCAATTCATTCTCTTTAGGGTATGGGGCTTCCCCGATAAAAGATAACGAGAAGTTCGTCCTCCAGGCTGTTAAAAAATGTGGAAGTGTTATTCAGTTTGCAAGTCAAAGACTTCGGAGAGAGCATCGGATCATCGTTGAAGCTCTTAAAAGCTCTCCAATAGCATTTCATTGCTTAGATCCAGATATTCAACACCTTTACGAATACACAGCACAACAAGTGCTCCGAGAGAGCCGCGGGAAGTGATTTAAAAAATGGAAAATTAATATTTTTTTGATTTATACTCTTTGCTTCAATTCATACCAAAGAGGATTATTATGGCGATTACCCCTATTTCTAAACTTTTTATCAATGCGGACAAATTTTGCGACTACGTCCCTTTTTTTAGCACCGTCTCTAGCTTAATTAATTTATTCCAAAAGTGTGTCTTGGCCTGCGTTTCAAACAGAACCATTTCGAAAAGTCATTACTACACCTACTTAAATGAAAAAAGTTTTTCCCGCTGCATTCTTTTATCAATTCCCTTCCTCAATCTGCTGATCAGTGTATTTACCTCCTCAAATAGAAAACCTGAACCAGAGCTCGGAAAAGAGGGGGAGCAATTTGAAAGGGACACTGCCCTTAATCTACTTTACGAATTCCCTGGTGCATTTGGTGAAGTAGAGCCAAAATTTCGATTGGATAAAAATTTTGTGTATGAGGCTATTTTAAAAAATCCAAATGTATTAGAGCACGTAGACAAAGAATTATTAAAGGATCAGGCATTTCTCTTGAAAATTTCCCGTATTATCCCCGAAGCATTAGGCTTTGCAGACCCAGAACTTTTAAAAGATGAGACATTTATGACCCAGGCTATTGAAACTAATCCTTGGGGACTAGAATATGGGTCCGATTCAATAAAAGATAATGAGAAGATCGTCCTTTCTGCAGTTAAAAAATGTGGAGTTGTCATCCGCTTTGGAAGCGACCGTTGCCGAAAAATCCACGCCATCATTATAGCGGCTCTTAAAAACACTACAAGAGCGCTCTTTTATTTAGATCCAGATATCAGACCCAAGTATGATTATACAACGGATGCGCCAGCTTATAAAGTAGATGAGGAGGCCGATTTATTCCCTAGCTCTATTTGAGCCATTGCTTTTAAAATTCCCATTCACTATTAACCCCAAATATGGGGTTTCAACATTTCAGCCGTTATCTTCTATTTACTTGTCCGCTTCTTTTTGCAGGGTGTGCATATGAGGCGGGCAACCCCTTTGAGCTAGCCCCTTCGGCCCCTTACGCCTCTTGGACTCCAATGAGGGGAAATAACCTCGTCTCCTCAAAATATTGCAAAACGATGGTCCCACCCGATTTTGGGGCGGGTGAATTGGCCCTTTCTGAATTGTTAGACATCGCTCTCCAAAATAATCCGACCACAAAAAAAACATGGGCTCAGGCGAGAGCCGCCGCCGCCGAATATGGGGTCTCTTTAAGCCCTTTTTTCCCCAACATTCAGTTCAGCAGCTTCTATTTTAGACAGCGGGCTGGGTTTCCTGAAACAGGAGTTCCCACCGCATCGGCCGGTTCTCCAACCACAATTTCTGCTGGTGGGAGCACATCGACTGTTGTGGAAAATTACTTCACCGAAGCGGGCCCTGACGTCATATTGAGCTATACACTATTTGACTTTGGGCAAAGAACAGCAGCGAGTGTAGCGGCAAGAGAGGCCCTCTACTATGCCGACTTGACCCACAATCAACAGATCCAGACCGTTTTGCAAACGGTGATCTCAGACTACTACAACTACCTCTATCAATTGGCGGTGCTCCGTGCCGACGAGGCGAATTTGCAAAACGCCGAAATGGCTCTTGATGCGGCGAATGAGAAATTTGCCCTCGGTTTAGCGGCCCTTGGAGATGTGGCTCAAGAGAGGACCCAATTCCTGCAGAGCAAAATCAACCTGACGAGCCAAAAACAGGCTGTAGAAAATGCGTTTGCGCAATTGGCGGTCGATTTAGGACTCCCAGCCAATATCCCCTTTAAAGTGCAGCCGCTCCCAGATCAGATTGTCGCCGATCCCCTTTTAGCCGATGTCGATACCCTCGTTACTGAAGCGCAAGCGCAGAGGCAAGATTTTCTCGCTGCTCAATCAGATTATAAGGCAAAAGAGGCGTCGCTCCTCCAAGCAAAAAGGGCTGTTTTACCTGTATTAAACTCCCAATTGAGTACAGGGAGATACTGGTTCAATGGGGGGCTTGTAGAGCCGGAAAACCATTGGACAGCAACAGTGAGTTTAACCTTTCCGATTTTTAACGGCTTCTACTACCGGAATCAGATCAAAAATGCCGAATCGAATTTAGAGCTCTCTAAAGCGCAGCTGATGCAAACTGAACTGGCACTCATCCAAAACGTGACAACTGCCCATATGGGGGTCAAAACGGCTGCCACCAATTTAACCGACTCGGCTGAATATCTGAAAGCGGCGGAGCTCCAGTTCAATATTGCCCTCACAAGCTACAAAGCGGGGACGACAACTATATTAGATGTTTTACAAGCGCAGAGCTCTTTAGCCGACGCCCGATCGAAAAAAGCAAATGCGCAGAAAGAGTGGTTTTTATCTTTAGCCGATATCGCCTATGCAACAGGCTCTCTATGCGCCACCCCTTGTGAGGAGGCCGAATGAAGAAATGGCTTTTAGCACTCGTTGTTTTATCTGCATGCCACAAGAAACAGATGGCCCCCATGACCCCTATGTACCCTGTAAAAACAGCTGTGGCGGCTCAGAAAGAGGCCCCCATTTTCATCGAAGCGCTAGGGCATGTAGATTCCGTCACAGCGATCAATATTAAATCGAGGATTGAGGGGGAATTGACCGGTGTCTATTTCACCCAAGGGCAGGAAGTTAAGAAAAACGATCTCCTTTTCACTATCGATCCGAAACCTTATGAAGCGGCCCTCAAAGAGGCGCAAGCGACTCTCGATCAAAATTTGGCTAATCTCGCTTTAGCTGCCGAGAAAGTGAAGCGGTATCGAACTCTCGTTAAAGATGAGTACTACTCGCAGATGGACTATGAAACTCTGCAAGCCAATTATGCTGCTACAGCCGCTTTAGTTGAGCAGAACCGGGCGCAAGTCGATAGCGCCCGGATCAATTTGGATTACTGCTGGATCTATGCACCAATCGATGGGATGATGGGGATTTTGCAAGTGGATCGGGGCAATCTAGTCGCAAACAACGGGGATACTCTGTCGACCCTCAATCAGATGGCGCCGATCTATGTGACTTTCTCTATCCCTGAATACCAATTGCCCCAAATTCTAAAATATCAGAGCAGAGGCTCCTTAAAAGTTTTGGCTGCCTATGAAGACTTTACTGAAGAGGTGTTCGAAGGGAAGCTCTTTATGCTCAATAATGCGGTCGATCCCAATACAGGGATGATCACCCTCAGAGCTATTTTTGATAATACAAAATTGGAACTTTGGCCTGGGCAATTCATCCGGACAAGGCTTATTTTAACAACTGTCCCCGATGCGGTGATCATCCCCTATACAGCTTTGCAATTGACCCAATCGGGCCCTGTGATTTTTGTCCTGAAAGAGGATCGGACTGTCGACCAAAGACCGGTCACCCTTGGGCAAAGAGAAAATGAGAACATCATGATCTTAAAGGGGTTGAAAGGGGGAGAAACGATCGTCACAGAGGGGCAGCTCAACCTCTTCTCTGGCGCTAAAGTGGATGTAAAATGAACCTGTCTGAGCCGTTCATCCGCCGTCCCGTCATGACCATCTTAGTGATGAGCTCCATTATGTTCTTCGGGTTTATCGCTTACGGGATGATGCCCGTTAGCGATTTGCCAAGCGTAGACATGCCGACAATTGAAGTCTCTGTGAGCTACCCTGGAGCGAGCCCCGATACGATGGCCAATGCGGTGACAACACCTCTTGAGCAGCAATTCATGACCATCGATGGGATCCAAAGCGTCTTTTCTACAAGCAATACGGGATCGACAACGATCGTTCTCCAATTTGATCTCAATAGAGATATCGATGCCGCTTCAACCGATGTCCAGGCGGCGATCAGTAGGGCTCAATCGAATTTACCCTCCAATCTGCCGAGTCAACCCACCTATGAAAAAGTGAATCCGGCGGCCACGCCGATCCTCTATTTTGCCCTTAGCTCCCCGAACATGACTCTGGCCGATCTTTATGATTATGCGCACACCTTTATCGGAACCCGCCTTTCGATGATTCAAGGGGTGGCTCAAGTGATGATTTATGGCTCTCCTTACGCTGTCAGAGTTCAAGTGGACCCTGAAAAATTGGCGGCGAAAAATCTAGGTCTTGATACGGTGACAGAACAGATCCGATTGACCAACGTCGATCTCCCAGTCGGAACCCTCTATGGGAAACGGGACGATTTCACCCTCGATATCGATGGGCAAATTTTAAGGGCCCCTGGATATAACGAACTGATTATAAAGAACGAAAATGGGGATCTGGTTAAAATCAAAGATATTGGGCAAGCGCTCGACAGTGTCCAAAATGATAAGTATTTCCAGAATTATGTAACTCATCAAGGGACCGAAGAATCGGTTATTTTAGCAATCCAACGCCTTCCAGGGGGTAACACTGTTCAAATCGTAGAGGGGATTCAAGCGGCTCTGAAAGAGCTCAAATCTCAGCTCCCCAGCTCCTTGAAGATCCAGACAATTTATGATAAATCGGCCTCCATTGTTCAAGGGGTGGAAGATGTAAAACTGACCCTATTTGTCGCTTTTTCTCTCGTCGTTATTGTGATTTTTCTCTCGTTGGGGAAGGCGTTAAATACGATCATCCCCTCTATCTCTCTTCCGATGTCGATCTTCGGAACCTTTGCTGTGATCTATCTGTTAGGCTTTAGCATCGATATCCTCTCCCTCTTAGCCCTCACCCTCTCGATCGGCTTCTTAGTGGATGATTCTATTGTCGTCCTCGAAAATAATGTGCGCCATGTGCAAATGGGGGAAGCGCCGCTAGATGCTTCGCTAAACGGTTCAAGGGAAATCAGCATCACAGTCCTCAGCATGACCCTCTGCCTAATAGCAGCCTTTATCCCCCTCCTTTTTATGGGGGGCGTTGTGGGTAAATTATTCCGGGAGTTCGCTATGACGATCATCGTAGCGGTCCTCATCTCAGGCTTTGTCTCCCTTACTCTTGTTCCGATGCTCTCCTCCCGCTTTGTCAAACCCTATGCCAAAGAGAAAAGACCTAAAATGGAGGAAATTGCAGATAGGATCAATGAACGCCTTTTAAAAATTTATGAACCTACCCTCCGCTTTGCGATGAATCACCGGCCCCTCATGCTGGGGCTTGGAGCCTGCAGTATTGTCTTTTCTCTAGTCCTATTTAAAAGTGTGAATACAGATTTTCTCCCTCCC
>CAYWDE010000016.1:0-15040 GCA_964456885.1 uncultured bacterium
GAACGGGTCGATCGGGTCTTGTGTGTTCAGGGAGAGGTGAGCTCCTACTTACCCAAAGAGGTGTGCGAACATTTTGCGTTAGGCCTCTACCACACACCCCTGATCGATCTCCCCGCAAACCACTTTAAAAAAGAACCGGACCATGCTCTCTGCGTTCATTGACAACCCTTTTATCCAAATGGCCCTTTCAGCCTGCCTCTTAGCCTCTTTGGCGAGCGGCGTGATCGGCTCTTTTGTCGTGATTAAAAGGATCTCCTTTATTGCTGGGAGCATTTCCCACTCGATCCTTGCCGGAATGGGGATTTGCCTCTGGCTCCAAAGGAGCTACGGCCTTTTCTGGTGCGACCCTATTTGGGGCGCTTTTGCCAGCGCCATCGCCTCAGCCCTTCTTCTCGGCTGGGTCCACCTTAACTACCGGGAAAGGGAAGATGCGGCGATCGCCGCTATCTGGTCGACCGGGATGGCGATCGGGATGATCTTCCTCTCTTTAACACCCGGAACCAACGTTGAGCTCCTCAACTATTTGTTTGGCAACATCCTCTTTATCGACACCCCCGACCTGATTCGCCTCGCCCTTTTAAACGGTGTGGTGTTAGCGGTTGTCGCCTTCTATTATCGGAAATTTTTAGCCCTCTGTTTTGATGAAGAGCAGGCTCTCTTACAGGGAGTTGCCGTGAGACGCCTCTATCTACTTCTATTGAGCTTGGTCGCCGTCTCCATCGTCCTATTGATGCAGATCATAGGGACAATTTTACTGATCGCCCTTTTAACAATTCCAGCCACCTTAGCGAGCCTCTTCACTCACCGGCTCATCATTATGATGCTCGTCGCCGCTGGGTTTTGCGCCCTCTTTAGCGTATTAGGGATCTCCGCAGCAGTCGCCCTCAACTGGCCTCCAGGGGCCACAATCGCCCTAGTAGCCGCCTTGACCTATCTCACCCTTCTCCCTTTAAAAAAGAGAAAAATTTCCTTGAAATCACCCCCTTTCAGATTCGGATTGACAAACAGGGCTTCATTCGAGTAATATTTTTGGGAATTAAACTTTCATTTTTTTTGAGGAAATATGTACGCAATTATCGAGACAGGTGGGAAGCAGTACCGAGTCGAAGAGGGAGACGAACTAGATGTCGAGCTCTTAGGAACTGATGGGGAAGTAAAATTCGATAAAGTTCTAATGATCCACGATGGACAAAACCCACAAATCGGCTTACCGCACCTTCCAAAATGCTCTGTTCACGCTGAAGTGATTGGAATCGAAAAAGGGCCTAAAGTCATTGCCTTTAAATATAAAAAGTGCAAAAACTACCGCCGCACAGTTGGCCACCGCCAAAAATATTCCCGAGTCAGAATTAAGAAAATTGTCGCAGCTTAATAGGTTAAAACATGGCACATAAGAAAGGACAAGGCTCCACACGCAACGGGCGCGACTCGCGCTCACAACGCCTCGGTGTAAAAGCAACAACAGGCCAATTCGTTACAGCTGGTAGCATCATCATCAGACAAACTGGAACGAAGTGGCATCCAAGTAAAAACGTAGGATTGGGACGCGATTTTTCTATCTTCGCATTAGTCGATGGAATCGTCTCCTTCCGTAAGGGTCCGAAGACATTTGTCTCCGTGATTCCTGAGCAATAGAGATAAAGGCCCATGTTCGTCGATACAGTCACTTTACACTTATTGGCGGGCAACGGCGGTAACGGCGTCATCGCATGGCGCCGTGAGAAATATATCCCTAAAGGGGGCCCGGCCGGCGGCGACGGCGGCAATGGCGGCTCCGTTATTCTCCAAGCAGATAAGCAAGTTCACTCCCTAGAAGACTACCGGAACCGGCGCATTTTGAAAGCGCAAAGCGGCCAGCCTGGTGGATCGAACAACTGCACAGGAAAAACGGGTGAAGACCTTGTTTTAAAAATCCCTTTAGGTACCCTGATCAAAGATCCCAAAACAGGTGAAGTTCTTTACGATTTCACGAAACATGGGCAATCTTGGAAAATCTGCCAAGGGGGCAAAGGGGGCAAAGGGAATAGCCAATTTAAAACAGCGACCCACCAAGCTCCATTTGTCTGCACAGAAGGGACCCCCGGAGAACAGACAGAGATCGATCTCGAACTCAAATTGATCGCAGATGTTGGGTTTGTCGGGATGCCCAATGCAGGTAAATCGACCCTTATTTCGCAGCTTGCCCACATCGTTGTCAAAATTGCCCCATACCCCTTCACCACTTTGCGTCCTAACTTAGGGATTGTCGAATTTGATGATTTTAAGAGAATTTTGATCGCCGACATCCCCGGCATTATCGAAAATGCGCACGAAAACAAAGGCCTCGGCCTCTCTTTCTTAAGACACATTGAGAGGACCTCCTCTCTCGTTTACCTGATCGAGCTCGCTCCAAACCAGGATCGGGACCCTTACGAAGAGTTTTTAATCCTCCGGAAAGAGTTAGAAGCCTACAATCCTGAAATGCTTCAGAAGCCGTTTGTGGTCGTACTTAATAAGATCGACCAAGAGGGGGCAGAAGAGCTAGCAGAGAGCTTTAAAGCACGCTATACAGATCCAGCTCCTCTTTTCATTATCTCAGCTCTAGAAGAAAAGAATTTAGAGCCCCTCAAAGAAGCTCTACGTCCAAAGAGGCTCCTGGCTGTGTGAAAAAGTTTCTTTTAAAAGGACTCCTTTTTCTCTTCCCCTTTTCCCCTATCTTTTCTAAAGCACCAGACAAAAATGATCAGCTCCTTGTGATTTTCGGATCGAGCGGCTACGTCCTTTATAAAGTGCTCGATTTTGCCCATGACCATGGGTTCCGCTATATCAAAATCCTCTCCTACGAATTCAAAGCTTTTGAGCACACCATTACAGGTGTTTGCCAAGGGAACCGGAGCCAAGGGGGGAGGTATTTTGAACTCAAAGATGAAAATTCATTCATCTCGTTTCTCTGTTTTGAAGAGGCTCCAAATGATATCTATACGATAGATTTAGAAGAGTACCGCCATTTGTTGGAACGAGTTGCAGGAAACAATTAGTGCTCCTTAATAAAAATTCTTGAGATAATTTTTAGCAGCTTTTAGGCTATAAAATACTCGGAGAATTTTTATTAAGGAGCGCTAGTGAAACCGGTGGAAATGATCTATCTTGCATGCCCTTTTAGACACACCGACCCAAAAGTCCAACGGAAACGGTGTGCAGCGACCCACTACTTTGCCGCACAGCTCGCTTTGGGGGGGAAACATGTCTTTTCTCCTCTGACCCACAACGAACTCCTGATCGACATCATCAATGACGCAGTTCCAGGGGAACACTGGATGCAATTCGATCTCGCAATTTTAGCCATCTGCAAGTCCCTCTACGTCCTTAAAATGGAAGGGTGGGAGTTGTCTAAGGGGGTAGCCCGAGAGATCGCTTTTGCTAAAGAGCATGGGATTCCAGTCCATGAGATCGACCCTCCTCAGGAGACCCACTACCTCCCCTGGGCCCGCATCTAATACCAAATATCAGAAATAACTTGCAGTTTGGGTAGCGTGAAAGCTGCCGACAAATCGACGATCGGAAACGGCATAGTATTAAGCTATACAAGGCCGTTTCCGATCGTCGATTTTCGGCGCTTTGACGCAGCCAAACTGCAAGTTATTTCTGACATTTGGTATAAAAATTGCTTTTATATCCTTAAGGCTCTATGAAAAAAATATGGGTCTATTTGAAGAAGAGTCTTTTGATCGAGCTGTCTCTTCTGAGCAGTACGATTGCACACTCACGATTGTTGGGATTAGAAGCTGGCTCATCCTCTCGATCTGTATAGGACTTGCCGCCTTAACGATTTTGTGGGCCTGTTTCAGCACAATCCCAATCACAGTTTCTGGAAAATGTCTCGTTTTTGCTCCTGAACATATCCTCACCTTAAGAACAAACTCTTCAGGCGTTGTTAAACAAATTAGGGCTCTTGGGGGGGATAAAGTTGAAAAAGGGGAAACGCTACTGATTCTAGAAAATAGTGGAGGGGCGGTCGAATACAAAGTACCAGCAAGCGGGAGCCTGATTTGGGTTGAGCTGAGTGCAAACGAGTCGGTCGAACCGAATCAAATCATCGCTTATATGGAGACAGAAACGGCCCCCGCAGATTTAAAAATTCTCGGATTTTTTTCCCTTCTCTATGCACAGTCTATAGAGCCAGGGATGGAAGTGAAGTGTCTCATCAACTCAGTCGACTCGGCAAAATATGGGATGCTCCGGGGAAGGGTAAAACAGATTCTCCACTATCCGGTTAATCCACACGAATACTATCTCCAAAAAATCCCTTCAGAAAGTTTGAAAAAATATCTGATAAACGATCCCCTTCCGACAAATCTTGTAGTGATCGAGCCGATTCTTGATCCGAACACCCCTTCTGGTCTCTCGTGGACATCAGCAGAGGGGCCTCCAGCTCCTATCCAACCTGCGACGATCGGAATAGCCCGAGTGATCCTCGATCAGGTGCGCCCCATCTCTTACGTTATCCCCTCTTTGAGGAAATAGATGCGAAAAAAAACTCCGATAGTGATCCAAATGGAAAATGTGGAGTGTGGAGCTGCAGCTTTAGCCATTATCCTCGGATACTATGGGAAATATGTCCCTTTGGAGGAGATGCGGATCGCATGCGGCATCTCTAGAGATGGGAGCAACGCTCTTAAAATGATGCAAGCAGCTGCCTCCTACGGGCTTGAAGGGAAAGGGTTAAAAAGATCTGCGGAAGAGTTAAAAGAGTTGGAGGAGCCGGCGATCCTCCTTTGGGAATTCAACCATTTTGTCGTTTTAGAAGGGTTTGGAAAGGGGAAAGTGTATATCAATAACCCTGCGATCGGACCCACCTCAATCCCCTTTGAAGAATTTAAGGCCGCCTATGCAGGGATTGTC
The DNA here is from genome assembly GCA_964456885.1 of uncultured bacterium. Taxonomy (GTDB): domain Bacteria; phylum Chlamydiota; class Chlamydiia; order Chlamydiales; family SM23-39; genus REEB52. The sequence continues at coordinate 4,882 of CAYWDE010000016.1, forward strand.
CTCACATTTCAAAAAATGGAGACGTTTCAAAAAGGGGGGAGCCCCCCTTCTCTCCTTCGGAGTATCAGGGAACGGATCGAGATGATCCCTAAATCGGTCTCTTTTCTCCTACTGACAGGGCTTTGCCTCCTCTTGCCAGGATTTGCGATGCCTGCCCTATTGATGGTTTTTATCGACATCTATTTTAAAAATGGGAATCTCCCTTGGAAATGGGAATTTATGGGGGCCCTCTTTTTAACAGCCCTTTTTTCTGGTGTGATGATCTGGACCCAGCAATATGTTCTGAATCGCCTGAAAACAAAACTATCGATGAACTTTTCCTCAAACTTTTTGTGGCATCTTCTCCATCTTCCGATCCGTTTCTACACGCAGCGCCACCCGGCAGAGATCTCCTATAGAACAGCCCTCAATGAGACCGTTGCCGATGTGTTGACAGGCCCCCTCATCTCAACAGCCATTTCAGCTCTTTTAGTGATTTTCTATGCATTATTGATGTTCAATTACGATCCGGTGATCGCCTCCGTTGCTTTGATTGCAGGAGTGATCAACCTTGGATCGATGCAATTTATTTTCCGTTCCCGAGCTACAGCCTATGCCTGTTTACAGCAAGATATCGGACAACATATCTCCACATCGATCGGAGGATTGCAATATATCGAGACGGTCAAGACCAAAGGGAGCGAGTCAGAATTTTTTCAAAAATGGGCCGCCTCTTTTACAAAAGCGATCAATTCTCAACAAGCGATTGGGAAAAAAGATGTTTTATTGAGTTCTCTCCCCGCTTTTTTCCAATTTGCGACTTTAGCAGTTCTACTCGGAGTCGGCAGTTTCCGGATTTTAGAGGGGGCCCTTTCAATTGGTAAACTGATGGCTCTGCAGCTCCTCTTGACCAATTTTCTACAGCCGATCAACCGTTTTATCGGGTTCACCTCTCTTTTGCAAACGACGAAGGTCAATATCGAGCGGCTCAACGATGTATTAAAAAATGAGATCGATCCGATCCACCAGAAAAGGGGTACCGAAAAAAGCGAAAAGCTCAAACTCGATGGGAAGCTCGAATTCCGCGATGTCACTTTCCGCTATTCGCCTCTTGGAGCCGTTGTGATCGATCACTTGAGTTTTAAGATAGAGCCTGGTCAAAGAGTGGCGTTTGTCGGCCCCGTTGGAAGCGGCAAATCGACCGTGGCTAAGTTGGCTTTGGGGCTCTACTATCCCACCTCTGGAGAGATCCTCTATGATGGGATGCCGATTGAACGGATCTCCAATGAACTTTTTCGGAACTCGATTGCTGGAGTGGACCAAGAGATTTTCCTTTTTGCCGGAACGATTCGGGATAATCTCTCCTTTTGGAATAGCAAAGTCCCCGATGAAGCACTAGTTGAATCTGCTAAGGATGCGCTCATCCACGATGAGATCTTGATGCGCTCGGGCGGTTATGACGCCCTTTTGATTGAAGATGGGAAAAATTTAAGCGGAGGGCAAAGGCAGCGGCTAGAAATCGCAAGAGCCCTCCTTTACAACCCCTCTTTGCTGATCCTCGATGAGGCGACCAGCGCGCTCGACTCAACCACAGAGAAAGCGATCTCCAACCATCTGGCTAAAAGAGGCTGTTCTGCCATCATGATCGCCCATCGGCTCAGCACAATCCAAGATTGCGATCAGATTATCGTTTTGGAAAATGGTTCTGTCACTCAAAGAGGGACACATGAAGAGCTCAAATCGATCCCTGGCACCTATCAAGATCTGATCAAAGAGGAGTTTTATGAGGCATAATCTCTTCTCAAGAGCGGGGCGAAAAATAGCCAAAGGGGAGCCCTTTTCTCTCGATACCCCTCTCACCTATTTTGAAGGGGGAAATGTTCAGCTTTTTACCCAGAAAAAAGGGAAAGCCCGTTATTTTTTAGCTGAACTAAAGAGAGGGTTCCTTTTCGAAAGCCCCGAAATCTTTGCGATAGCTGAAACCGATCTGACGGTTTTTAAAGGGTCTTTAGAAATTTTAGACGCACTAGAGGACCCAGAAGAGCTAGCGGCTGGGATTGAAGAGTGGGCGACCGCTCTTCTACACCTTTTTTCTAAGCCTATTCCTGAAACAAAACATGAGACCCTTTTACCCGGTCAAATCTTAGAAGTTGAAGAGGGGAATTTCATCGCTGGAAGAAAGCCAACTTGGATCGAGGTCGTTGAGGGGGAAGGGCTCCTATTTGGAAAAGAAGAGTCGAACCTCCTTCCCGGGAAAGAGAGTGCCCTTCTCCTCCCCCATTTCTGGCTTTTGGCAAAAGTCCCCTCTCGGTTCAGCGGGATCGACTCTTTAACATTGGTCCAGAGAGGGATGTGGAAAAGCGCTCTGCAATTTCTCTCCCGATTTACCGCCTCAGCCCTTCCCCACTATTTAGCTGAGCGGGAGCAAAAAGAGGAAACCCTCCTCAAAGACCGTTTCAATGAAGAAGAGGCCAACTTATCGGTCGCGATTTCAGAGATGGATGAGGTGCTCACCCCCCATTTTTTATCTCCCTACCATGGGAAAAACGAGCTTCACAAAGCTCTTTATACGATCGGGGTGCAACAGAAAATCCATTTTGTTTTCACAAAAGCAATCGAGAGGAAAACTTCGATCGAGGAGAAGCTCCGACTGATCTCAGAAGCCTCCTTGGTTCAAAAAAGGAGGGTGAAACTGAAAGGGAAATGGTGGAAGCAGGATCATGGCCCGCTCCTCGGATTTTATGGTCCTGAAGAGAGGCCTATTCCCCTCCTCAATACCTCTGGCAGCTACCGATTGGGTGGGTTAAAACCGGAGGAGTTTGCCCCCTACGCTTATATGTTCTATCCCCCCTTTCCCCCAGATCTAAAAACAGGTTTTCAGGTTTTAAAGTTTTGGCTGGAGAGATCTTTCTCTTCTTGGATCTCACTCACCCTATTCAGCGTCATTGGATCGCTCTTCGCCTTCTTCCCAGCGATCGCAACAAAACTCCTTTTCACCTACGCGATTCCTGAAAGTCAGCCCTCTTTAATCGCCTACCTCTCTACAGGACTTCTAGGGATTGCAGCCGCTTTTTCCTGTTTTTACTTTTTTCGGGACTCTTTTTTCTTAAAAATCGAAGGATTTGGGGTCCATCTGATTCAGTCGGCTCTTTGGGACAGGCTCCTTAAATTATCTCCCAGTTTTTTTTCCAAATTCACCGTCGGGAACCTCTTCTGGAGACTCTCGACCATTGAAGAGATCCGCGATCTCTTTAGCGGCGGCGGCGTCACCTTTCTTTTAACGGGACTATTCTCCGTTTTCTACCTTTTCATCATGGCCTATTACTCCCCTCTTCTAGCTCTATCAGCCTTTTTCTTTGCTCTCATTAGTCTTTTGATCACAATGATTTGTTCCATTATCAAAACTCCCCTCATCCGACAATCAATGGAGATCCAAGGCAATATTCGGGGATCGTTGATCCAGATGATCACCGGAATCCGAAAATTGCGTGCAGCGGGTGTAGAAAGGGGCGCTTTCGCCTATTGGGCCGACCTATTTGCTAAAAGTAAAACTCTCCAAATGAGAGCGCAAACAATCCAGAATATAGCTACTCTCGCCGCAACTGTTTTACCGATCCTCTCCACCTGTTTTGTCTACTTAATCATCATCGAACATCTAAAAACGCTTCTCCTCCCCGACTTTCTCGCTTTCAATGTCGCATTTAGCAGCTTCATTGTGAGTCAATATCCGTTGAATATCACCCTGATTCAACTCGCAAACGCCTTCCCGTTATGGGAAAGGGCCCGCGTTATTTTAGAAGAGCCCGAAGAGGTTCAAGAAGGGAAGCCCCCTCTTCAGAAATTCAGCGGAGAGATCAACATCTCTCAGCTTGTCTTCAGTTACGACTCCTCGATTGCACCGACTATCGACCATGTCTCCCTGGTCGCCCATCCTCAAGAACTGATCGCGATTGTGGGCCCTTCTGGCAGCGGCAAATCGACCCTGCTCCGCTTTCTTCTCGGTTTTGAAAAACCCCACTCTGGGGCGATCTATTTTGACGGTAAAAACTTGGATCACCTCGATCTCCGCTCGGTACGGAAACAGATCGGCGCCGTCATCCAAGGAGAAGATATTATGGCTGGAAAGATTTTCGACAACCTCACTTTAGGGGGGTTTTATACCAAAGAACAGATCAAAGAGGCGATCCACCTTTCCGGCTTTGAAGAGGATCTCAAGAATTTTCCAATGGGGATCAATACCTGGCTCCAAGCGAAAGGGACCACATTATCAGGAGGCCAAAAACAGCGGCTCCTTCTAGCCCGGGCTCTCCTCGCTAACCCATCTCTTCTGATCCTCGATGAGGCCACCTCTGCGTTAGACAACCGTTCTGAAAAGAGTGTGATGGATAATATTGAAGAGCTCAACATCACCCGAATTGTGATCGCCCAAAAACTGAGCACAATCAAAAAAGCTGACCGGATCTACGTCCTCGAACAGGGGAAAATCGTCCAAACCGGCACCTTCCAAGAATTAGCCGAAATTCCTGGTCTATTCAACGAGATGCTCATCCGACAAAAATTTTAATGGGAAAATTCTTGTGCATCCGAGTCAAGTTCTTAAAGAAAGTGGAGCTGATTCACCTAAAAGCGGAAGGTTTCCCCTGCTGCTGATTCTAATTGCAGAATGCAGGAGCGTTGATCCAAACAATATATCTCGTCGCCACCTCTCTAAACCTTTCTCGTTACGCAATTACGCAATTGGTAGAGGCAATTCCGATCTTTTTGCAAAAATGGTCCATCTCAACTATTTTGAAGAGCCCACACTCGCTGAGTTTATTTTGAGGAATTCAACGGTCTAGGCGGAGTCTTGTCAAAGAGAGCCATAAAGGCTCCGCAGATGATCAGAATCGTTCCAGCTAATACCCAAAGATCGGGCACCTCATTAAAAATCGACCACCCTAAAAGACCGCTAAAGACCACGCTGAGATAATTGGTAGTCCCCACCTTCGTCGCCGGCGCATGGGTGTAGGCTTTAGTTAAAGTGAATTGGTAAACCAACCCACATAAAGCGGCTAAAAGGACATACACCCACTGGATCGGCTCAGCGACAGGCTCCCAATTAAAGAGCATCGGGAAAAAGCTTAAAAAAGCACCCACTAAATAGTAGTAGGAGAGGATCGTTTCGGTGCTCTCCGATTTGGAGAGGATCCGGACACTAATCAAGGCAATCGCTCCAAAAAAGCCGCTAACGAGCCCCAAAACACTTCCTGTAGATAAAAATCCCCCGGTCGTCGGATGGAGTAGGACCACCACCCCTAAAAAGCCGAGACCTGTCGCCAAAAACCGCCTCTTTGAAACAATCAGCTTCATCCAGATCAAGACAAGAAGCGGGAAGAAGAGAGGCGTTGTGTTGTTGAGCGTCACCGCATTGACTAACGGGAGTGCCTGCACCGCATAAAAATAAGAATAGAGGGCGAGCAACCCCCCTAAATTACGGGTTAAGTTTTTAGGGACTTTCTTCCATGTGATATCGATCTTTTTATAATAGATCACCCATAACATGAAAGGGACCCCGAAGGCTAAACGGGAAAAGACTAAAGTGGAGACCGATACAGAAGAGCTCAACTTGACAAAGAGAGCAGTCCCGGCGCTCGATAGCGCAGCGATGATCCCGTAGAGAAAGCCATGGTGTTCTTGATGCATAAAAAGATCTATATACTCAGAATCCAATTAAGGCGCTAGGGAGCCCCTTCGAAAGATTCTTCTGACGAAATCCTTTTATTAGGATAGGTTCAGTGCACTAATGGACTAAAATCGATCTATTCAGTACCGTTTATCGTCTCTGATTTTAAATCTCGCCTTTAAGGAGGGCCTATGACGGTTTCTTCAACTGTCTCTAGATTACAACAACCGATTTTTCACCTGCTGAAGCGCACATTCTCTACTCTCCCTTCTCAAAATGCTAATAGAGAGTCGTTGAGACAAAGATATACCCCGCTCGTTAGCAAGGTGTTGAGTACCACAACTGTCGTAGGAGCTCTAGGGGGAGCGGGCTATGGAGCCTCTGTCGCAATCAAAGAATTGGCCCAAGAGAATCCTCTCGATCATTCCATCAAAAAGATTGCGGGTGAAGCTCTCTGTATCTCTGCTGCCACAGCTATAGGAGGCGCCGCAGGGGGAGCCGCAGGATTTTGTGCACCCTTTGCGTTCACAATCCTAATCCCTGGGGCTGTTGTCGCCACAGCGATCCACCTAACGCATCCACAGGGGAAATCAACCCCCTCGAAAAAAGGGGATCACTGACAGCTTCTTCAAATTCCTCCTCTCTGCTATATTCTTCCCCCTTTCAACTTTCATCCGGTATTTGAAATGGCCATCAACTCCCAACTTACTCCCCGATTTGAAGAAACGTATGCAGACCTTGTTCAAAAGAAAGAGCAGTTTAGAGTGTTACTTGAGAAAAGAAAAAGGGCTTTTCAATGCTGTTCTCAAATCCTCTCTCCGATCACCCTCCCTTTATGTTGCTGTTTTTGCTGCAATTTTGAACCTCAAAGAAAACTCGATTTTCTATGTACGGTCCTCAACCCGTGCATCTGCTTTTATGACGAACAAAACACTCCAGAACGTTTCCTTATCGCTCCAGAAGTTCAAGAGATGAAGGAAACTTTAAAAAAAATTGTAGAGATCAAAAGTGAAGAGCGGCGCATCCAATTCATGGCCCAATTTTCACATACAGAAACAGCTTCAACGCAACACACCTCAATTCCCCGTAGAGAGTCTCAAAGCCAAGGAAACTCCTCAGAAAATTCTCTATCGGTTATGCCCCAGATTTTACAGGTAGAGGCCGCTTCTGAACCACACTCCCCTCCTCAAAGACAATTAGGAAGCCCCGATTTTTCCACCTACCATTTAAGACAAAAAAATATCGGGACAATTTCAAAAACTAGGCTTTACCAGGAAAAAACCCTAGAGACCGAAATGGCTAGCGATTCAGATTCAGATTTAGATTTAGATGGGTCTATTGAAAGGGTCATCACTTTTAAAGGAATGAAGCCCCTCAAAGACAGTAATCCCATTTTAGACTTTATGAGAATTCTCAATACTTCACAAACCAGTCGCTAAATTGGGTAAAGGGTGTGGATGAGAATGTGGTGATCGGATAGGGCCCTTTCAGGTTGATTTAGATCGTGTGTTGGCACCATTTGGGTCTCTATATGCCCCCCATTTTGTACAACAGCATAATCGAGACGGAATCCCCCGTTTACAAGTCGATTGTGCAAATTGAATTCTTTTAGAGCCTCTGTAGAGCAGGTATTTCCCAGATCCTGGCTCGCAGTTTCCGCTAGTGATAGGTCGGGCTCTTCATTCCAATCTCCCGCAAATACCTTCAATTTCTGAATCTCTTCCAACCCATTTACCCTGTTGAAAAGCCTCTCTTTTTCTCCTCTTCTGCACTCTTTTTCTGCATCTGTTGGGCTCTGGTCTTTATCAGAAGGGCTTAAATGCAAATTACACATTGTTCCGAAAGGGGTTTTAAACACAAAACCCCCTTTATTGACCATCGATTCTATCCCAGGGATCCCATTGAATGAGACGAATTGGGGATCTCTAATCTCCGTTTTGCTCGCGACAAAAAGGCCGCTATTATTCTGTAGGACGCACCAGGTAGGACCAATGTGAAGATAAAAATGGGCATATTGCTCTTTGAAGTGTTCGTAGAGCTGATAGGCCCTTTTGATATCGCTCACTTCTTGCAGAAAGAGTAGATCAGACGCTAGGCTATGGATCAGTTTACCTAAACCCTCCACCCTTTGCTGATCCTCAAGGGCCACTCCCCCGACTAATTTCGCCACTTCTCCGGCCGTTAAGCAAGCATTGCATTGCAATAAAGTAATCCGATTGCGGAACTCCCGAATTTCTCCCCCTTTTCCCCGCATATAAATAAACGGTTTAACCGACAATTTATACGCTAAAAAGTGGGCCGACTGACCTAGAACCAGTCCCAATGAAGCGGGCACTAAGAGGAGAGCGCTTGAAAAGAGAGACAACGCCAATCTCTTCGCTTTGGCAATCCCCGGACTCGCAGGATTTTTACAAATAGCGACTGTAGCGATCCAGGAACCGCAAACTGTCCATAAAGGGGCTACACAGTAGCGGGCGCCAACGAATAATTTTTCAGATAAAACTCTACGGATTTTGCCAATAAGCTCCTCTTTTTCAAGTTCGGGCTGAAATGCAAGTGTTAGGTCAGAAGTTGAACTGGAAAAAGAGTCTATTGCGCTCATTTTAACCCCTAATTTAAACGGGGGCAGAATACCCCCTATTACCCATTAAGTCAATCCAGATAAACTATTTTTTACCTATAAAATTGCGCAGCCATTCCCCTCGTTTAAGGGAATGAAATCGGAAACATGCGATTTATATTTGAGATCCCCTTTGATCTCGTGAGCCCTCTCCTCCCCAAATTTTTCTCTAAAATAATTTTCGATCTTTTGGGGCAACTCCTCATCTCTCTTCATTGCCGCGTGATTTCTCGCCTCTTCGACACCCGCTTTCGCCCCCTCTAAACCAAACTGTTCTCCTAAAATCTGAATCGGAGCCAAAAGATCTTCCGGACGGATCTCGACTGTCTCTGCAAGATCCCAATTTTTGCACAACCGAAAAGAGGCATCCTGCCCCTTATCTCTGTAGCAAGTTCTAAAAACCGGATGGTCTGGTTGTTCATAAAACTCCAATTCTTTAAGGACAAAGAGCGTTGTTTTTAAATCTGTTGTATCTGCAAAAAGCCTCAAAAGAGACAATTGGTTTTCTGGGTAAAGCGCATCCCTTTCGTACCAAGGGGTCTTTATAAAAGCACCTTTGAGCAGCTTAAAGCTTTCGATAGCCCCCTCTTTCCCAAACCTTTTGGCTGCAATCGCGATCACTTTCTCCGCCTGATTCGGGTAGAGAGGATGCTTTACATTATGGAACCCTTCTATCACAAGGTGGGCACTCTGATCAAATTTCTCAAAACAAAGGAGCGCCTTTTCGATTGCAACTACGGGATCTCCCCCGAAAACTTGCACTTCGCTACCCACCATTTTAGCTTCGAATCCCCCATCTATTTTTGCCGCCATTGGAAACGCCCTTTTATTTTTGCGCGCCCATAGTATCAAAAATATTTTGAAAAACTCAAGAAAAGCTTTTTCTGAAGATTGCACAAAAATTTACTTTAACTTAATATTCCCGCCGATAAAAAAGGGGGGCTTGTGTCAGCAGCAGAGTTATCTAGATTATCTCCCCCTATTCAACAGATGGAAGCAGCTCCTCCTGATAACAGCGATAGTAGCAGTGCATACGATTCCCTAATGCGCTCCGTTCTACGCTGTCTGGCTCCAGAAGGAATTGAGCCACCTCGAATCCGCTCATTGGAAGAGCTTGAAGCTGAGCGCGAGTCCGTCACAGTGATTAGCTTCCCTTGTAGTGGGAATTGTTGTTGCGCTCTCGTTGATCTTGCTACGCTCTGCCACTTATGTAGCGGATCTATTTTTTGCTGTAAAAGGCCGACGATTTATGATCCTTGCTGCCCCACTTTGCTCCCCCCTTATATTATGACAGGAGAGAATCACGATACATGCTGCGATGAACCCACCTCTTGTTTTTTTTACCCATCGGAAGAATTCAGAGCGAGAGCAGCTGCAGCACGCCAGGCAGGAAGTATCTTTGTTACAGATGGGAGCGAGCATTAATAGGGAAATCCTGTGACCCGTTTCAAAAAAACCATTACCCGACAAAAATATTCGACATCAAAGACAATAAATTTGTTTTAAGTTATCTATCAATTCATCAAGACGGATACTTTTTAATCCCAGCTTTTTGAGATCTAAGAGACCATACTGTAAATTTTGGAGAAATGCTTGCATTTCTCCTTTCATCGATGATGGCAAAGAGATCTTTTTACTCGTAGCGAGCAATTGGTAAAGCCGGAGAACATCATTCTTATGCTTCCGAATATCTCTTTCGTCAATAGAAACCCCTTCTTCTAGTTTTGAAGAAAGATTTTTCCATGCCCGCACCTTGAGGGGAATAAGATATTCAGGGCTAACTACACATAGATCATCTATCTCAGATTTTCCTTCCCGAATAAATCTATAGCAATCGTCATCTAATAAGATAGCAGAAAGACTGGAAATCTCCTCATCAGCGGGCACGGGTGTTAGAT
>CAYWDE010000017.1:0-14963 GCA_964456885.1 uncultured bacterium
ATATTTACCTCCAGTTGAAAAAGAAATCAATTATCGGATGGCTTGCTTAATTTAGGCAACTCAAATCGTTTCTATATTTTTTCGGACCATCTGCACTTGGCGTCGCAGCATCTCATTGATTTGGATCTGATCGGTCACTTTCTTCCAGGCGTGGAGAAGAGTGGAATGGGTTTTTCCTCCAAAGGAGGAGGCGATTTTCATGAGTGAGTCGTCGATCATCTCTTTGGCGAGATACATCGCAACTTGACGAGCGAGGGCGATCTCTTTATGGCGAGATTCCCCCTTAATTTCTGAGATGCGCACTTCGAAAACAGCAGCGACGCTCTTGAGGATCTCTTCTACTGAGATCTTTTTATTGGGGGCGTTGTGTTGAAACATTTCGCTAAGGATTTTTTCTACAACATCCTCTGTCAGCTGTGTTGACATCAGTTTAGAGTGGGCTGAGAGGCGGTTGATCGCCCCTTCGATTTGCCGGACGTTGTTATAGATGTGTTCTGCGATAAAGAACGCGATCTGATTTGGGATGTCGAGGCCGCGCCTCTCCGATTTGTGTTTGATGATTGCGACCCGAGTCTCTAGATCGGGGATCCCCATGTGTGCGACAAGGCCCCATTCAAGGCGGGCCACCATCCGCTCCGATAATTTGAGCTGCGCAGGAGGTTTATCGCTTGTGATCACAATCTGTTTGTTTTGATTGAGGAGCGCTTCAAAGGTGTTGCAAAACTCCTCTTCAAAGTTGAGCCGGTTTTGTAAAAACTGGATATCGTCGACGAGGAGGATGTCGAGATTCCGATAGAACCGTTTCATTTTGTCGATCGATTTATTTTTCAGATGGTCGACGATGTCATTAATAAATGCTTCAGTCGTAATCGACTGGATTCGGAGTTTTTTATGGTGTTCCCCTACATAGTGGCCAATACTGTGGAGAAGGTGGGTTTTCCCAAGGCCTACGCCCCCATGGATAAAGAGGGGGTTGTACGATTTCCCTGGGCGATTGGCAACGCCAAGAGCGGCCGATTTAACAAATTGATTCGAGGGGCCCTCTATGAAATTCTCAAATGTGTAGAGGGGATTTAAACGGAGCTCGTGGATCTGAGGGGGCTCTTCATTTGTTTCGGGCGGTGCGATGATGGCGGTAGCCGGTTTTTCAGAAGAGATAAGGAACTGGATCGCCGGTTCTCCAGAGGGGAGTAGGGGGAGGAAATTGCAGAGGACCTCTTTGAAATTATCTAATAGATAGTCTTGAACATAGACGTTTGGAACTTCTACGAGGATTTTTTCTGGGGTTGCCTCTACAAGAGTAATTGGCGAAATCCAATTTTGGTATTCCGCAGAGGAGCACCTGGTTTCTATAAACTCGAGAAATTGAACCCAGCCGTTTTTTACATCGCAATCTAGCATCCCAAGAATCTAACAATTAAAGTGGCATCGACGCAAGCTAATTCCTCCATTTTTAGGGAGCTTTTTACTGGTAGGCGAGGACGAGCGCTGAGGCTTGGGAGGCGATCTCTTTCTCTCGAGCTTTTTCCAGTTCAAGCGCTTGAGCGAGCCCCTGTCTTTTATAGCCTAGCATAAAGAGGGCCTTAGCCCGGTTGAGTTGAGTTGTCAAGTGGGTCGGTTCGATTTTTAGAGCCCGATCTAGATAGTCGAGAGCTTTGAGCCCATTGCCTAATTGCAAGTGGAGGGCACCGATCGTTTGGAGATCATAAAAGGTGGGGGGAGCTAAAACAGCGAGAGCATCAAAGAAGGTGAGGGCCACATCATAGATCCCTTGTCGAATATAAGAATAGGCGACGTAACGGAGATCTTCGATCTCTTCCGTACCCCAGCCAAGGATCTCTAACCATTTTGGATTGCTCAAGGGTTATCCTCTTTGATATTGATTTCGGCGAGCGTTGATCATGCCGAGTGTCCGGTCGAGTTTCCCAATTGTTTTCAGAAGATATAGAAGAATTTTCCGCTCTTTCTCCTCTTCCTGCTGCTCTTGGTTGTCCCGTTTCCCCTCTTTTGAACCTTTGTTTAGGGCATCTTCTAACGCTTCGAGCTTATCGCTATCGGCCTCTTGTTTCTCATATCCGCCAAGACTTGGAATCAATTGATAGCTAAATAGGGGTTTGCCGTACGCATAATATTCGGGGGGAGGTTCAAAGGAGGCCCATAAAGTGAGTGTGCCCGGTCTTAAATATTCTTCAAATTCGGTGGGGAAGTAGGGTCTAACTACAGAGACTTCTGTTTTGAGCGGAATAAAACGGGAATCTGAAATAAGCTTATTATCGAGCTGCGCCTGATCTTTGGCGTAGCGGGAAGAGGTCTCAATCCCGAGATTGTCGATTGTGCGTGGTTTAACTGTTGACATAACTACCCCCGTCTCTTTTTGATTGTATCAGCCGAGAGATTTTTGGGGTATAAAGAGAAAAAATAGGTAAAAAGTTTAATTCGGAGATTTCTTCTTTAAGAGCGTTTCCTGCAAAACATAAGGATCCAGATCAATATCTTCTCCCCATGCTAATGTATCTGTTTTTGGGTCTATTTTGACCCCGTTAAAAAAATCGATAGACTTCCAACCCTCAAAGACCCCTTTTCCCACAAGATGACTCAAATCTACTTCTCCCTCTAAACCATCATCAAAACGGATCCACACTCGATAATGAGGTTTAGCTTTGCAAGCTACAATCTTAGCTCTCTTGAAGTCCATACTTCCCCATTTATTGGAGAGGCGGGATTTTTTGTAGCTTTTTATTATTTGCGGCATAATTCCAATCTTCCATTAATTCATTTTGATGAATTCTAGCCCACTCTATTACAAGGCTTAAAGCTCTTGGCGGAAGGTCCCCCTTTAATAATCCAAGAGGAGAAATCTGAATAAGTGCCTCATATTCGCCTTATCTAGCATGAAAATGAGGGGGAGCATGGTCACTAAAATACATAAGTATTAAGATTCCAAAGAATTCAGAGATTGTGGGCATAATCCCCTAAATTGTTAAACAAGGCTATTATATAACAGCTTTTGAAATTTCCCAATCAAATATGCTGAAATAAAAAACAGGTATTTTGTCTGCCACAGTGTAATTTTTCACCTTTCGGCTAACTGAAAGACCCGATTTTGCCCTGTTAAAAGATCCCGAAGTAATCTCTCGTTGACCCCATTTCTTCCCAAGAACGGGCAATCGGGACATTGCTCGGCGTTTCCATGTTGGGCATCTATTAGATGCGCATTTTGAATTGCTTGCTCCATAGATAGATTTAGAGCAAATGTCCAATGGGAATCAGGGTGCTTATAACGTCTAAAAAGGGTCAATACCCCTTCTTTATTTTCAACGTGGATGGGACGGTCTTGCGGATTTCTTTGGATAGGGGGGACATTTTTCCCTTTTAAGTGGAGAGCTAGCCCCGGTCTCCCTAAGGCATCTTTAAATCTCATTACTTCTCCTCTCATATCTCGAGGGTGTAAAAAGCTGATATGTCCTGTACTGCTGTTCCGGTCCCCTAGATCTAAGACCGGCAACTGAGGAAGGTGGAAGCCGAAACTTAAAAAAAGGGGCCTAAAACTTAGCGGATAGTCGTGTAATATTTTCAATTCTTTCCGGAATAAGGCCCGTTCCTGTAGCCGCTCCTTCGCCTCCTGCCGCTCTCTTTGCAGTTCTTTACTATCTCTCCAAGCTTTGCAAACTTCGGCCGTTGCAAGGATCTCTTGATCTATATGGTCAGGTGTAAGAACCGAACCATTTCCCGGTTTTAAATAGCTCCAGACGGAGGGGATTTGATCGTTTGGTAGCTTATATATAGGTAAATTGCAGTAGGGGGTGGGTTGGATAGACATAAGAGCTCTGATTTTCCAGATAGTTTAGCGAGGCATGGCTTAATTTTGTATTTCAAGGAATGTCTAGTGTGTGGTGTGCCCAGAAAAATAGGGTTGTGGGAGTTGTCGACAACTTTCCCACTTCTCTCAAAAAAATGCATAAACAATTAAAAATTAGAGTATTGCGACGTTCAAAAAAGTGCGTAAAGAGTTGAGTTGTGAACAGTTTTGAACAAGTTTCCCACAATTTCCCACAATTTTTTTTTAGGCGTCTAATAAGTTGAGTGTAAGGCGTTTTACATCGATTTTCAGAATGTGATTTTGAAAATTAATTGCGCAGATTTGAGTAAGATAGCTAACATGTGGGAGAACGTGGGAAACGTAATGAGTGGGTTCTTCTTCAGTGGTTCGTCGGTCGCAAAATTAGATGAGAAGGGGCGTTTTGTCCTTCCTCAAGAGATGCGCTACGGCCTTGTCGAAGAGGGGAAATGCGAGTTCGTCATAGGGTTAGGATTAGGCGGTTGTTTAGCCATCTATAAAAAAAGCGCCATCGATAAGATTGTCCAAAAGTTCAAGCAAAATCAGCACGTTGCAAAGTTCCAAAAGTTTTTCACTTTGTTCTTTTCAACCCTCCACCCAACTGAATGTGATAAAGTGGGAAGGGTGAGTTTACCTGCTACGTTGAAAAGCGCAATTGGAATTGGCAAAGAGATTGTGGTCGCTGGAGTGATGGACAAAATTGAGCTTTGGCCAAAAGATGTCTATGACCGGAATTTACGCGATTTATTAGATGGGAAATCATCTGACATGAATCTAGCCAAGATGACAGAAGAGGCGTTTGCCCTTCTTCATGACGCTGCTGTAGAAGAGGCTCCTGTGGAGCCAACATCTGAAATGAACCCCCTTTATTTTCAATCCCCCGTAAAGAACTAATCTGAATAGTCGGTTTTTTTGAGCTAAACAGATATAATTAAAGCTCAAAAATTTCATAACAATTGTATTCGGATAGGTTCAAATGAAACATAAACCCGTATTGTTGCGGGAAGTTCTCGAAGTTTTTGCAGATCAGAAGATCGGTACATTCTTCGATGGAACTCTAGGTGCTGGTGGACATGCCCAAGCTCTTTTGGAGGCGCACCCTGAGATTGAGCGGTATATCGCGTGCGATCGGGATCCGAGAGCGCATGAGCTGGCAGAAGTGACTTTAGCCCCTTGGCGGGAAAAAGTGGAATTTGTCCGCGGCAGCTATGCGGACGAAGTGGCGAGAGTAGATGGATCGATTGATGGGTTCTTGATCGATATCGGAGTCTCATCAATGCAGCTGGATGAGAGAGAGCGGGGCTTTAGCTTCATGGGCGATGCGCCGCTTGATATGCGGATGGACCCAGATGGGAAGTTAACCGCTGCAGATGTGGTGAACCGCTATTCAGAGGTGGAGCTGGCCCGGATCTTCCACGAGTATGGGGAAGAGCGGAGGTCGAGACCTGTAGCGAAGGCGATTGTAGAAGCGAGAAGGAAAAAGAAGATCCAGACAACGGGGGAATTGGTGGAGATCATCAAGCCAGTTGCGCAACGGGGTCGGTTACACCCAGCAACTCTTGTTTTTCAAGCGCTTCGGATCGTAGTGAATGATGAGTTGGGGCAGCTGGAGCGGGGTCTCGATGCGGCGATTCATAAATTGGCCCCCGGTGGAAGAATGGCTGTGATCTCGTTTCACAGTCTGGAAGATCGGATTGCAAAAAACCATCTTCGAGACGCTAAAGCGAAGATAAAAGTGTTAACAAAAAAGCCGATTGGCCCATCGGAAGAAGAGATAAGGGCGAACCCGAGATCGCGGAGTGCGAAATTGCGGGCAGGAGAGGCGATATGAGCAGTGTGTTACTTAGATTAGGTGTATGTTTAAGTGTGTTTGGACTTTGTCTTTACTCGTATCTTGATACACAAAATCGGGTGACTCAGATTAAGATTCAACTCCCTGAAGTGGAAAAAGAGATCCATCTGATTCAGGAAGAGAATCGCCGTTTGGCTTATCAAATTGAGCAATTTGAAAGCCCGGCCCATCTAATTGAGCTAGCTCACCACCCAGAATATGCCCATCTGAGACACCCTTTATTGAAAGAGATATTAACAGTTCCCGAGGCGTTTGCTAGTAACTAGGTCCATTGAGTTCGATGATTTCTGTAGATTCAGCCGATCGGAAGCGACTCTGTCTTGTCGCAGTCTCTCTCTCTATGTTCTTCTGTCTGTTGATCATCCGTTTTTATCAAATCCAAATCATCGAAGGGGATAAGTGGGCCGCCGCCGCTGTTGCGCAGCACCAATATATCTCTACGATTCCCTGTATGAGGGGCTCTTTTTATTCCAACACTTCAATTAAAAAAGGGCATCCGGGAGAGGCTCAACCTTTTGTTGTCGACGTTCCCAAATTCCACCTCTTTATCGATCCCAATGCGATCCCAGAGAATGTGAAGAGAAAAATGGCAAAAGAGCTTTTAGCTCTATTGCCTGGAGTCAATAAAGAGGCCGATTTTTTTAAAAAAAGCCGGAGCCGAAAAATTGCCTCATGGCTCGATCGGGAAAAGAGGGGAGAGATTGAAGCTTGGTGGAGTGGATTTTGCCGTAGAGAAAAGCTGGTCCGGAATGCGATCTATTTTACAGCAGAATATAAGAGATCCTATCCTTTCGGATCTCTCCTCGGTGCGGTCCTTCACACAGTGCAGGAAGATCAGTCGCAACCGACAGGAGGACTTGAGATGCTCCTCAACTCCTATCTGAAAGGGAAAGAGGGGAAACAGCTGATTGTCCGCTCCCCGCGCCATCCTCTCGACACAGGGAAAATCCTCGTCGCTCCAGAAAATGGGGCCGATGTCTATTTAACGATCAACCACTATCTCCAAGCCGTTGTAGAAACCGAACTGGCCAAAGGGGTCCAAGCGGCAGGGGCGCTCGGCGGTTGGGCCGTTATGATGGATCCCTACACAGGGGAGATCCTCGCATTAGCCCAAGTCCCCTCATTTGACCCTACCCATTACGCCGACTATTTCAATGATCCTGCCTTAATTGAGCGGACGAAAGTCAAAGCGGTGACCGACTGCTTTGAACCGGGTTCGATCTTCAAGCCGATCACCGTCGCTATCTGCATGAAGGCGAATGAGGAGCTCGTCAAGCAGGGGAAAAAACCGATCTTTAGCCCCGATGAGAAGATCCCTTGTGCGAACGGGTGGTTTCCTGGAAGATCTACCCCTTTAAAAGATGCGCGAGTCCACCAGTTTTTGAATATGGATTTGGCGATCCAAAAATCGTCGAATATCTATATGGGCCGTCTTGCCCACCGCCTGATCGAAACCCTCGGCGATGAGTGGTATAGAAAAGCTCTTTCCGAGGTATTTGGATTCGGGAAAAAGACGGGGATCGATCTTCCGGCTGAAAGCCCCGGCCTTCTCCCAACTCCCGGCAAAGTGCACCCGAATGGGAAGCTCGAATGGTCTCTCCCCACCCCCTATTCACTTGCGATTGGGCATAACATTCTCTGCAACAGCCTCCAACTGGCCCGCGCTTATGCGATTCTGGCGAACGGAGGGTTCGATGTGCAGCCCCACCTGATCCGGAAAGTGATCAAAAACAATCAAACCATTCTCGATAACACCCACTATCGGGCGAGCAAACGGGTATTGAGTACCCCTATTGTCCGTTCTGTTGTCCGCTCGATGAAATTCGTGACGAAAGAGGGGGGAACCTCTAAAAGGGCCGATATCTTAGGTTACTCCGAAGCTGGGAAATCGGGGACCGCTGAAAAAATTGTGGATGGTCTTTATGCAAAAGATCACAACATCTCCTCTTTTGTCGGGTTTGCTCCCGCCGATCACCCCCGGTTTGTTCTAATGGTTTCGCTGGATGATCCAGAAAGAAAAGTGATCCCAGGTGTCGGGAAACACCAATTTGGGGGCGTTTGCGCATCGCCTATATTTCGGGAAATCGGAACAAGGGCCTTGCAATATTTAGGGGTTACACCCGATGATCCTTACGGCCTTGCTCCTGGGGATCCGAGAAGAGATCCGAAGAAAGCCGATTGGGTAGCAGAGATCGAAGGTCTTAAACAACTCTACGAAACGTGGAACCGGTGAAGCTCAAAAGTTTAATCAAAGATTTAGAGGTTCAAGTCAAAGGGGGCAAAGAGGCGGAAATCACCGGCATCTCCTCCGATTCCCGAACGGTTTCTCCGGGAAACCTCTTCATTGCCAAAAAAGGGGCAGCTTATGAGGGGTCCCATTTTATCCCCCAAGCGCTCAATGGAGGGGCTGCTGCGATTTTGACAGATATCTACGACCCTTTTTTAGATCTGCCGCAAATCCTCCACCCAAATCCATCTGCCATTGAGGCAAAACTAGCGGCCCGTTACTACGGAGACCCTTCTAAACACCTCTTTGTTGTCGGAGTCACTGGAACAAAAGGTAAGACCACCACCACCTATCTGATCAAACATTTTCTCGATCGAATAGGGATCCCGAGCGGGCTTATCGGAACGGTAGAGACGATCATTGGCGAAAATCGGTTTTCCTCCAATCTCACGACCCATGATGTGGTCTCCAACCAAAAATGGCTGAAAGAGATGGTTCACAAAAAATGCAAAGGGGCTGTTTTGGAAGTATCCTCTCATGGACTCGATCAGGGGAGAGTGGACGAGATCCAATTCGATGTGGCCGTTTTCACCAATCTTTATCCTGATCATTTAGACTATCATCAGACAATGGAAGAGTATGCGAAAGCGAAGAGAAAACTTTTTGAAAGGGCTGAACATTCGATTTTAAATGCCGATAGCCCCTGGGCCCCGTTCATGGGGAAAGGATTCACCTTTGGGATTGAAAAAGGGGACTTAAGAGCAGAAAACATCTCATTTAGCGCGAATAAAACCCACTTTACGATTGGAAATATTCAGTTCGAATCCCCCCTGATTGGGAGATTCAATATCTATAATGTTCTCGCTGCGATCGCTGTAGGGCTCCAAGCGGGGGCTAAACTCGAAACACTCCGCGATCTTTTACCTCAATTCACAAACGTTCCTGCTCGACTCGAACGGATCGGCAACGTTTTTATCGACTTCGCCCATACGGGAGAAGCATTGGAAAACGTCCTTCAGACCCTCAAAGAGATCTCTAAAGGGCGGGTTATCGCTGTGTTTGGCTGCGGAGGAAATCGGGATCCGCAACGGAGAGTCCATATGGCAAGAGCTGCGGATCAATTAGCCGATCTCTCTATCATCACAAATGATAATCCACGGAAAGAAGACCCGGAAGAGATCGCAAGGCAAATCGTTGCAGAATTCCGGGCAGCTCCTATTGTGGAGCTCGATAGGAAAAAGGCGATTGAGCGGGCGATCCAACTCGCAAACCCAGAAGATCTGGTTCTGATTGCTGGGAAAGGGCATGAGCGAGTGCAGATTTTTGCCCATCAGACGCTCCCTTTTGACGACGTAGCAGTTGTAAAAGAAATCCTTCAGTCCAAATGCTCAATTTTGTAAACTGGCTCTTAATGAGATACCTACTACTTCTCTTGAGCCTTATTCTTATCTCGGCGACGCCAGCAGGGTCTCTTATAAACCCTCCAGACGCTCCCACCATTGTGATCGATGTGGGACATGGGGGAACCGATCGGGGAGCACGCGGCCATCTACCTTATTGCGAAGAGAAAAAACTCTGTCTTCTCACTGCGCGCCTTGTTAGAAAATATCTTGATCAACTCGGGTATCACGTCGTGATGACCAGGAATACGGACCACTTCATCTCCCTCCCTAAACGTGTTGAGATCGCCGCCCAATCGGACGCGAATATCTTTGTGAGTGTCCATTTTAATTCTTCTCGTAGCACGGAGGCGCAAGGGATCGAAGTGTTCTTCTGCGATTCTAAAGAAGATAAAGTCCGTACAACCGCTTCTCGCAAACTCGCCGATTCAATTCTAACGCGCCTGATCAGGCGCACCTCGGCCAATTCCCGCGGTGTCAAAAAAGGGAATTTCTACGTGATCCGGGAAAACACTATCCCAGCTGTCCTTGTGGAGGGGGGATTTATCTCCAATCCGAAGGAGCGGGCCCTCCTCAAAACACGCGATTATCAAGAGAAGATCGCCCAAGGGATAGCCGACGGAATCGACCAATATTTCAAAGCCCGCTGGCGCAACGCTAAATCCTGATTGTTTCCTTTTTTTAGTTGATTTAAGCGCTTGAACCCGCCCAAATGCCAATTCTTGAATTACGAACGTATAATTCTATACTGCTTATAAAGAGCTTCTTACATCAAAATCATCTTTTTTGATTTTGTAAATTATTAATATTAAGATATTTAAAATTATAAAAATATAATTTATATTTTATTTTATATGTGTTAAAATAGTATCTAGAACAGATTTGTAAAAGGATAAAATAATGGAATTACCTTCATTGCAACGAATGGCATGCAACATAACAGCCCCTCAATTAGAGGAAGAAATAGGTGCTTTAAAAGCTCAAATAGCTGCTCATCCCTCTAATATTGCTGAGAACCAATACGATGAGCTTGCGATACAAATTGCAGAGCGTAGATTGGAGATTATGCAAGAGAACCCTAATCTCGATCCGAGCAATTCGAAGGATTTGGAAATTCTCGACGAGAAGGTAAATGCGGCAACAAAAGACCTCCAGAATCAGATGCAAGAATTAGCGAGGGAGCATCCTTATGAATCTACAAGTTGGGGTATCCCCTTATTTGACAATTAGCTGCAAGATTCTATGATTTGCCCGTAATGAATCATTTGTTAACATTTTTTTGGGGGGCAGTATACTTTAGAAAGTAATTTGCGTAATTCTGCTTGAAGCAGAGCAAAAGTTAAAAATGGGTCGCGAAGAGGCACCTGTTTTTTCTCTCCCAGTACCGATAATTCTAAAAAACCGTTGATCAGGCCTTGCCTTAGTTCCTCTTTCGTGAAAGAGAGGGGAGCAGCGATCGCTTCTGAAGATTCTGGAGTTGATTCTTGTCGCTCTGAAATTTGAGCTAGGAAGAGGGGGGTCACAGAGGAGAGGACCCCAGTATCTGGCGCCATCTCTCCTAAAAAAGTGAGAGAAGAGGCGATGCAACCGGTCTCCTCTTTGAGTTCTCTAAGTGCCGCCTCTTCAAAAGTTTCTTCAGGAAGAGTACCTCCTCTCGGAATCTCGAGTTCCCAAGAGCGGGTCGCATGCCGATAGTTTAAATTCAACACGATCTCTCCAGAGGGGAGTACGGGCAAGACAGCGACACCTGAAGAATGGGAAATCAGGCGATCATATGTTCCGGAAACACCTTTTGGGAAATAGACAGCGTCCCGAATCCAAATCCAATAAGGGTCTTCCGAGACAATCCCTACACGACTGAATTGAGCAGCATCTTCTTGTGAAAAGCCCTTTTTTAGAAGACGTTCTTGTTGGATCTTAATAATGCGAGAAATTTGTAGGGGATCGACGACAATCTCAATTTCCCCTGCATGATGATTGCCCCTAGATTGAGCGGACTGTTTGATATGTGAAAAGTAATCGGTAAGAGGCTGATTTCCATAAATGCAGTGGAGAGAGAGGAGGCTAAAAGTGAGAAATTTTTTCATTTTAATCACTTTTGTTTAATGGCGTCCTCGGCGGGAGTTGAACCTGCGACCTGTCGCTTAGGAGGCGACCGCTCTATCCACTGAGCTACGAGAACATGGGGATAGATTTTAAAGAGTTGGAACTCTTTCTTCAAGACTTGATTTATCTAAGGGCTAAGGGGTATATTAATCTCCATGCAAGCAGATATTGGATTGATTGGACTCGCAGTCATGGGTCAGAACTTAGTTCTGAATATGGCTGATCACGGCTATAAGGTCGCTGTTTTTAACCGGACGTTTTCAAAAACCGATGAGTTTTTAAAGGGCCCAGCCAAGGGGAAAACGGTTTCTGGCTCAAAAGAATTAAAAGATTTCGTCGGATCATTGAAGCGCCAAAGACGGGTGATGCTGATGGTCAAAGCGGGAGCTCCTGTCGATGAGTTCATCGAGCAGTTAGAGCCCCACTTAGAGGCGGGAGATATCATCATCGACGGGGGCAATAGCCACTTCCCCGATACTCAAAGGCGTTACGAAGCATTGAAAGCCAAAGGCATTTTATTTGTTGGCGCCGGGATCTCAGGGGGCGAAGAGGGGGCCCGTTTCGGCCCATCGATCATGCCTGGAGGGAATCTAGAGGCTTGGCCCCATGTAAAGCCCATTTTTCAAGCAATTGCGGCCAAATCGGATGATGGGGAGCCTTGCTGCGATTGGGTTGGAGAGGGGGGCGCAGGCCACTACGTGAAAATGGTCCACAATGGGATCGAGTATGGGGACATGCAGCTCATCTGCGAGGCGTATGATCTATTGAAACAGGGTGGTCAGAAAGATTTAGGGCCCATTTTTACTCAATGGAATCAAGGTCCTCTCAATAGCTATTTAATCGAGATCACTGCAGAGATTTTCGGGAAAAAAGATACAGATGGGAAACTCTTATTAGATAAGATCCTCGACGTTGCGGGTCAAAAAGGGACCGGCAAGTGGACCGGAATTGATGCGCTCGATCGGGGGATGCCTCTTACTTTAATCGGCGAAGCTGTATTTGCGAGATGCCTCTCATCCCTCAAAGAGGAGCGGATCGAGGCGAGCAAACATTATGAGGCCCCTACACACCCTTTTAAAGCGAATGCGGAGGAGATCTCCCACGCATTATATGCATCAAAAATCATCAGTTATGCGCAAGGATTTATGCTGATGAGGACCGCATCCGTTGAGAACAAATGGAAGCTCAATTTTGGCTCCATTGCCTTGATGTGGCGCGGCGGCTGCATCATCCGGAGCAAGTTTTTAGGCAAAATCAAACAGGCCTATGACAAAAATCCCAATCTCGCAAGCCTTTTGGTCGACCCTTTCTTTGTTGGGGAGATCAGCCGATCTATCCCTTCTTGGAGAAAAGTGGTCTCTGAAGGGGCGTTGAATGGGGTGCCGCTCCCTTGCTTTAGCACAGCCCTCTCATTTTTCGATGGATACAGAACGGCTCGATTACCGGCCAATCTCCTTCAAGCACAGCGCGACTTCTTTGGCGCCCATACCTATGAGCGGGTCGATCAGCCTAGGGGACAGTTCTTCCACACCAATTGGACCGGAAAAGGCGGCGATGTCAGCTCTAGCACCTACAACGTTTAACACTCTCCCAGATGAGTTGATGGGAAACATTTTTGGTTGTTTAGATCCCAAGTCTCAACAACGATTTTCTGGTGTCAGCCAAAACTGTAGAAAGATGGCCTTTGGCCAGTATACAGAACAACTGCAGCAGGAACCCGATCTCCTTGATGCCTATGCCCATTCCCAATCGCAATCTCAAGATGCAGCTGTTTTACCCAAAACAGAGGAAGAGATAAAAAGAAAAGCGGCCTCCCTTGTTCAGAAAATAAGGTGTCTTGTGGGAGGAGCCCCTTTCCTAGAAAGGATTTCGAATGAAGCATCTCTTTTCCATTCTGCATCGCAAAAGAGATGTGTGAAAGGGCTCTATAATTGTAAGACGATCGGATTGATCCCCTTTTTAAAGGCGATTCCAGCAGCCCAAGAGTGTTTGCAGCAATTGGGCACTTTCCCAACCAATCAGAAGAAATTTAATAGTCTAGTTGAATGGATTCGGACCCACCGAGATGAGGTGGCTGCATTGCGAGAATTGACAGTCGTCGATTGCGTGAAAAACGATGTTAAAACCCATGTTCTTCCCACTTTTTATACCATCCCAGGAAAAGTGTACAATTTAGTTCCAGGGTCCATCCGATATTTTAAAGGGCTTGAGAAAATCTCTTTTTATAACAACTTATTAAGTAGCCTTCCCCCGCAGATTAGAGGGCTTACAAATTTGAAAGTACTTAACATAGGAAAGAACTACTTTCAGAAAATGCCCCCTGTAATCCCTTCGCTTCATAGTCTCTCACTTCTCGAAAATGAATATCCATTAGCTTTTGAAGATGTGGCCTCCTTCATTCAAGAATATATCAGGCAGGGAGGGGAAGATCTCCAGATCCACCTTAATAAAGAGAACTTGGCAGATCCTAGATACCAAAGCTTCATTAAAGAGATCGGATTGCAGAACACCCATACTTTGAAATTTGAAGGGGAGACAACCCTATTTTTAAAGAAAAATCCGTGGCGTACTGAAGAGAGAAAAGGGATCCCCCTTTTCCCGATCGATTAATTCAATTATCAAAAATAACGTTCATTTTGACGCAGCCAAAATGGGTGTTATTTTTGATGATTGGTATAAGATTAAACAAACCCGCTTTGCCCCAGCTTCCATTTCACAGTGGCAAGAGTGAGTGGGATGAGGATTAAGTCCTTTGGCCCTTTTGCCGCCCGGATCGCGCGAGCCGCCTCTTTGAGGGTCGAGCCAGAGCCTGTGTAGTCATCTAAAAGGAGGAGTGGTCCAACAGGTGCTGGATAGGTCGCTTCCATTTTCTTTTGCACATTAAATTTTCTTTGGTCGTTATTGAGAAGTTGCCCCTGCCTTTGTTCGGGCGGAGTTCTCCAGATGAGGAGATCTGAAAAACAGGGAACTTCAAGCCAATCGGCGATCGCTTTAGCTGTCGATTCCCGCCCTTTCCATGTGAGAGAAGGGAGAGGAACGACCCCTTTAACCGACCCTTTTTTTAAATGGGGCCAAAGGAGTTGGAGCAACTCTTGATCTGGTTCTTCCGCTTCTTGTCGCCCTTTCATAAACCGGACAAAGAGGGGGGAGCGCTGTTTACTATCGAGGAGGCTGATCCCTTCCGAGAGGCCGCCGATGCGAGATGGAGCAATAGTAAGGGGACTTTCCAAAAGCCAACGATCGACGAGAAAGATCTCCTCTTCAGATAAGGGGATAGAGGGGATCGGTTTACACCCATCACAATTTCCACATTCAGGGGCTTCTTGATCTCCGAGTGTTTTGCGCAAAAAGGTCATCCGGCAGGAAGAGGTATTTGCATATTCGATCATCGTATTCAGCTCACGGAGTTTTACTTGCCTCTGAATCGTATAAGATGTGAGATCCGGTTTTTCCTCTTTTTCGGTTCTCTGATAAACCTGCTTTCCTTCTTTCCGCTCTTTGATAAAAAACCCTTGTTCGACAAGTTCTGCCACCACGACA
>CAYWDE010000018.1:0-14672 GCA_964456885.1 uncultured bacterium
GAAAAAGCAGCAGGGAAATTTTCATCGCCGACATGGTAACAAAAACTCAATTTCTGTTTACCTATTTTCTTAACAAAGGCACTATCTTTGATCTTATGAGATATCTGCTTATTCTTCTTTTCTCGACAGGATTTGCTTCTAGTGTTTGCTGGAATGGGAAAGTCTATGATGATCGGACGGTAGCCAATATGATCACTGTGATCACAACGACCAATCCGATCCCCTCCATCCCCTCTACCGATCATATTTACCCTTCTCAAGTGAGCCTCTTTCGAATCCCCGCATTCGCTCTCTGTAAAAAGATCATCGTATTTGATGGCCTTCAGCCAGGCTTTGAAGATCGAGCTGCCGATTACGAAGCGTACAAAGAAGCGATTATTTGCGCGACCAAGGTGAGCCCTTATTTCACAAATACAGAGCTTATTTTTTGTGAAAAATGGGTCCATCTCGCAGGAGCTATTAAAGAGGCGATCGCAAAAGTGACAACCCCCTACGTATTTATCCATCAACACGATTTCGTCCTCGTGAAAGATTTCGATCTCAATGGGGTGATCGCCACAATGGAGGCGAATGAAAATATCAAGCATGTCCGCCTAGCGCTCCCCCCTACGAATTACCATTGGGTCCCTTGGGAGCCTACCTATGCAGATGAACATGTTTTGGGGATCACTTTTGTCCCCCTTTGCCGCCATTTTCAGTGGTCCGATAACGACCACATATCCCCCACCTCCTACTACAGAGATTTTGTCCTTCCTAAATGTAAACATGGCCCCATGGAGCATTATCTAGACCCCGCTTTAGTCGCAGCTAGAAATGAAATAGGGATCCTTTGTCATCCCGATTTTGGAACTTACTTGTATGGAACTATGCGGGACGGAGGGTACCTGCACCACACTGATGGAAGATGTAAATAGTTTCGATGATCACCTATTTCCTTAAAGCTCTCTTCTTCCTCTCTATCATTCAAGCTCGAGCAGAGCCGATTTTTATCAGTTTGGGAGCACAATGCGAGGTGGCCGCAGAACTCGTTACAAACCAATTGAGGAAAGAGGCATACCCTTTTGATTGGCTTGTCACCCTAAATCACGATAGATTTGCCCAGTTGCTGAATGAAGATTTTGCCAATTTTCTCAATGATCAATTTTTATTTCAAAACCCAGAATTTCCAACCATTATTGAAAACTCTTATTATGAAATTGAATTTCGGCACGATTGGACCTTCCCCGATTTATGGACAGATCCGATGAGATATGCGCTTCAATTATCTGAAATGGGGTCTAAATATGAACGGAGAATAGAGCGCTTTCGCAATTTGAAAAATCATCCAGGGAAAGTCTTTTTTATCAGAGCCGCCTATGACCCTCTATTAAGCGATTCTTTTTTTCTTAGGAAAGAAAAACCGACCTTAATCACTCAGCTCGATGCGCAAAAGCTAAAAAATGCGCTCGATAGTTACTTTCCTAAGCTCGATTTCATACTTATTATCATTAATTTTGTAGAAGATTTAGCTCCTAAAATTGAGGGGATCACCAGGGTTGTAGAGTTTCAAATTTCTAAAGCGACAAATCACAAACAATACAAAGAGTTGTTACATCTTTTAAATTAGTTTCCCCTGATAAAAATGGCATTTCCTTGGTAATCCTTCGCATACCAATGGGACAAAAGCCTAAATCCCTCATTTTCAAGGAACTCTCTTAAATCTCCGTATTGGGTCATTCCGACCCTAAATGGGAGGAAGTTGGTCTCTGTGTAGATCACCTTCACAGTTTTTAAAATTTCTGGAGAGCTTTTCAATAGCTGCAATTCCATCCCCTCTAAATCAAGCCACATAAAATCGATGTGATCAATTTGCTGCTCCTTGCACCAATCCTCCAAAACAACACAAGGGACGCTCACTTTAGGCCCCTGATAGTCGAGGGATTTCCAATCGGAAGGTTCTAAAAGAGAACTTGCCCCCTGAAAAATCGGATCATCCCCTGTATACCCGTAACAGACATTGAGGGTGGCAAATCCGTTGAATAAATTGACCGCTATATTGTGACCCTCCACATTAGAGCACTCTTCGGTGCGGACCAGAAACTTCGCAAACGAACTGGGGTTGGGTTCGAAAGAAAGAATCCTCCCTTTAGGCCATTTTTCGCTCAATTTAACTGAATCGGTCCCATCGTAAGCGCCCGCTTCAAAAATGATCGGGTTTTCCGGAATAAATCTGCCGATTAGATCTAACGGATAATACTTGTATTCTTCGAAAACCCCCTCAAAGCCCGCTTCATAACTCATTGCGTTTATCACATAAAAGATGAATAGAAGATAAGCGCGCTTCATAATTTTCCTATAGGAATGGGTTTCGTAATGTTGTACAGTAAATCCTCATTTATGAAAATGTATACCACGAGCGACTTGAAACTTGGAATTTTGACCGCGCCAAGACACCGAAAATCGACGGCTATTAACCGGTTCATATTTTTAATATTAAACAGCTTACGATCCTTGATTCTACCGATTTTTCATGTAGATCGACATCCAAGTTACAAGCCGCTTCTGATATTACTATTCCTAGCCTTCTATTCCCCCCTTTTTTCTGTACCGCTCAAGGTACCAACACACCTATATAACGGCGCAGGTAAAAACAGAGATCATCCCGGAAATGCACCCCTCATTTCCGATCTCACTTTTCGTGCTATTTCCGATCATGTGATCGACCAAGGGACTGAATGGTTTGATCCAAAAATAGTGCAACAGGGTGATACCATTTATATCAACCTTTGTTATATCCAATGGTTTCATTCCCAAGTCCATGATGAAATTGATTACCCTTATATTTTAATCGGGTGCGATGTGGGAAATTGGCTTCCAGATCCGGTCCTGCAAAACCTTTTTTACGAACCAAAGCTCGCCGCTTTTTTCTGCCGGAATATTCTCTTAAGCCACCACCCAAAATTATTTCAAATTCCGATGGGACAGACAGATCATTACTTTGGTTATAGCTCTCTTCCCCTACTGCAACAGTTAAGCGAGCAGCAACCATTTGAGAAAAAGTATCTTCTCTACATGAATTACTACCCCCGCTCTTTCGGAGATCGAGATCAGATCGTCAAGCTATTTGAAAATGAGCCCTACTGCTTTAGCAGAAATCACAGTGGCAAACCCTATTCTGGAATCCCGAAAGAAGATTTCTACAGAGAGATCGCCACTTCTCACTTTGTCGTCTCTCCCGTCGGGTTTGAAATGGACTGTGTAAGAACATGGGAATCGCTTGCTTTAGGCTCTATTCCGATTGTAGAACACTCTTTTTTAGACCACATTTTTGAAGACCTACCTGTCCTACTTGTCGATGACTGGAAAGAGATCAATGAAACGTTTCTCAAAGAAAATCTCCCGATTTTAAGTCGAAAGAGGCGGGATAAAGCATTTTTCCCTTATTGGAAAAAACAGATTGAAGAGATGCAGACTAAAGTGAGACGGGACGACCTCTCCTCTAGTTATCTAGAGGCGACTTTGTGGCCTAATGAAGAATTGGACCTCCTTCTCGAAATCTTGGAAGAAGAGAAAAACCCACTCCTCCTTTGCAAAGGATTTATGACCACTCTCCATTCTCTCCAAATTGCTCAAGCAGCTCCATACATCGATACGATATCCCTCAGAGATCCGTTCCTCTATCAAGAGAGTTTAGATTGGCTTAATCTATATTATTTGGGGAATCTCGCTTTTCTTCCGGGTAACGACCGGATCAAACTGATCTCTGAAAAAGAATTCTATCAAGAAATTGAAAATGGAAACCCCCTTTCGTTCCATTATTCCCCTATTTTCCTGGACCTTTCATATCAGAGAAGCTCCCTCCTTAGAACTTTTGAGGATTTCCGTTGTAGTCTAAGAAAAGATTTAGAGGAGATCTACAATAAAATGTTCCCTGGGGTTCTCCTCTGCGGGAACGGATATAACGACCGCTACGTAGAAAAAGTTCTCAGCCAGCTCGCCCAAGAATACGAGATAGAGATTAGGCAAAAAGGGGATTTTTGGTTTTTTAGGAAAAACTAATAGTTGGCTAATTCGCGAAGAGCGTTTTCAATATCTTTCTTCTGGGGCAGAACCTCTTCTTCGAGATCTTTGCAGTAAGGAACGGGGCAATCTTTCCCAGTCACCCTTTGAATCGGTGCGTCGAGATAGAGGAACGCCTCTTCGGCTGCGCGGGCGGCGAGCTCAGCCCCGAATCCGCAATTGCGGGCCGCTTCATGAGCGACGAGGAGTTTTCCTGTCTTCTTGATAGAGGCGAGAACTGTAGCGAAATCGAGCGGAACAATCGTTCGAAGATCGATCACCTCGATCGAAATCCCCTCTTTAGAGAGGGCTTCTGCAGCCTCGTTCGCCATTAAAGTAGTCATACCCCAGGTAACGACCGTTGCATCTGAGCCTGTACGGACGATCTTCGCTTGCCCAAAGGGGAGAAATTCTTCAGAGCCTGTCTCTGGGCGGGCGCAAAAAAGGCGCTGCCGGTAGAGGGCTTTGTGTTCGAGGAAAATGACCGGATTGGGGTCGCGGATCGCTGTTTTTAAGAGGCGTTTGGCGTCGGCTGCATTGCTCGGGATCGCAATTTTAAGGCCGGGGCAATGGCTTAAGAAGGCCTCGATGCTTTGCGAGTGGTAAGGCCCCCCTTGAATGTAGCCCCCATAGGGCATCCTGATTACAAGTGGGCAATTCCAATGGCCATTGGAGCGATAATAGATGCTAGAAAGTTCGTTGATGATCTGATTCATCCCTGTCCACGAATAGTCGGCAAACTGAATTTCAGCAACCGGCTTATGGAAGCCATCCTGAGAGAGGCCAATAGCAAGGCCGACAATGGTCGATTCGGCCAGGGGCGTGTTGAAACAGCGCTCTTTTCCAAATCGGTCGGTGAGGGTACGGGTAATTCCAAACACTCCCCCTTTTCCCCAAGCGACGTCTTGCCCAAAGACTACAACGCCTGGATCTCGCTCCATCTCTTCCACAAGGGCATGGTTGAGGGCATCCATTAGGACAATCGACTCACCAGGCTCAGCTATTTTTGAAGCTGGGGGGTCGAAAGGGGCAAACACTTTATCCGCTGCTGAGGCGCGGGTGGGAAATGGGAGCTGATCAGCAGCGAGGGCCGCCTGTTCAACCTGATTGAAATGGGCCTCTCTCAAATTGTGTAATTCTTCAGAGGTGAGGATATTTTCCGCTAGAAGCCAATTCTCAAATCTGGTGATCGGATCTCTCTTTTTTTCCTCTGCAAGCGCCTCATCATCTTTATATTTTTTCGGGTCGTCGCTGCTGCTGTGAGCGCCGATACGAGGCACTTTAGCGACGACAAGGCTCGGTCCATTTCCGGAGCGGGCTTTCAGGACAGCAGAATGCAAGGCTTCCGTTGTTTCTAAGTAATTGCATCCATCAAATTCAAAGACAGAGAGCCCCTCATAGCCGCGAGCCATTTTGGCAATGGAGCCACCGGCTGTCTGCTCAGAGACAGGGACAGAGATCGCCCAGCCGTTATCTTGGATGACGAAAATGATCGGCAAGTTGTGGATGCAAGAGAAGTTGAGGGCTTCATGGAAGTCCCCTTGCGAAGTGGAGCCATCTCCGCCAGAGACGTAAACCACCTCTTTTTGCCCGCGTAAAACAGCCGATTTAGCCGTTCCGACCGCTTGCAAAAACTGGGAGCCCACGACGCTCGATTGGCAGGGGATCCGCAAATTCTTTTGGGAAAAGTGCTCGGGCATCATCCGCCCACCCGAATGGTAAGGGAGCTCTCGAGCTAAAAAAGCGGCTAAAAGATCTTGGATGGAGCAACCGATGCCAACAGCAAAGGCCCTGTCTCGGTAATAGGGGTAGGCCCAGTCGGTTCCTGGGGTCAATGAGAGGGCAGAGATCGCCCCGATCATCTCATGACCCGATACGGGAAGATGGAAAGTAGCCCCTTTATTCTGACGGACAAGTTTAGACATCTTGTCATCCAGCATGCGGGTCAGGTGCATGACTTCAAGGGTTTTCAGTAAATGAAATTTTTTTATACTAGTCGCTGTCGTACAGGTTGCCATGAGACTACTATAGCGAATAGGATCTTATTTATCTTTCTTAGTTTTAATTTGAGACACTTTTTTGATCGCAAACCGGCGCCGTTTCTGAGGTGCAAACTCTTCAGGCTGGTCTTCTTTGCGAGGACGGCCCCGTTTTTTGGGGAGAATTCCAAAGGTGGCAGCTTCAACTTTAGGAGCCTCCTCTTCATTGAGACGCTCAATCACCTTAGTATCTTTAAACTTAGGCTTAATGAACGGCTGGAACGGTTTCTTCCCTTTGTCCCCAGTAAACATTTTTTCAGCGCCAGCGAGTCGGTCAGAAAGGTGGCGGAGAGACTCAAGGCGCTGAGAGAGCGCTTCGAGTTTCGCATCCACTTTGAGCCTTGGGCTTCCGCGGAGAGAGGCAAGAAGGTGTTCTTCTGTCTCAAATTTTGAGGAGAAGGTGACAGAAGCAGCTGTCGCAATATCAGGGATATAGAGGAAAAGGCGGCAAGCAGCAGGGACCTGTGTATAGATATCGACCGTCATTTGAGGTTCAAGCTCCACTTTAGCCACTTGCTTCGGCGGGCGGCCTCTTTTAGGACGCGGATTCAAAGCTTCATTGGAGTAGTAAGTTTTGGACTTGGCGGATAAAACCTCGCGAGCCTGAGAAAGATCTTTAGGCACTTTCGTCTCAAAGAGGGAGCGTTTTAGTCTCTCAACAATATTTTTAGTGAGCTCTAGATCTTCTTCAAAAACAAATTGGATATTGTATTGCCGGAGCCACTCAATGATCCGGATCCGGGAACGTTCCTGATAGTAAAGCTGCCATTTTTCCAGTTCCGTCAAGTGGTCGTAGATGAATTCAAGAAAATTTTCGCGCGATTCTCTGGCCGAGATCAGATCGAGAAGTTTCTCTTTTGTGTCGATATCATAAACTTTTTCATGGACAAACCCCTCCATGAATTTTTTCGCTTCATAGAAAGTCATCTTTGGCAGAAGGGCATACCGCTCTGGGTTAGAGATAATTTCTTTCTCTAACATCTCCAGCTCTTCAGATCCTTTATCAAGGTCTACATAGAGGAGAAACCCCTCCACTTTGTCGAGGTAAAAATCTCGTTCATCATCTGACTTTGCAAACGCATCCATCAGGCGGTGATAGCGTAAAATGAGAGGATTCTTTGGCTGGGGGTAAGTAGACTTCATGGATATGAGCCTAACATAAAAGGAGAATTATTTGCGAGTTTGACTTTAAGATAGGAGGGGATCTATATTTTTAAGCTGACAAAGGTGTATTGATTATGCTCGACTTGAAAGAACTGCGCAAAGACCCTCAGGGGTTAGAGGCAAAACTCAAAAATAAAGTTCCAGAAATCTCCCTCTCCCCCATCCTTGCCCTTGATGAGAGGCTCCGCTCTTTAAAAACAGAGACCGAAGAGCTTAAATCGAAGAAAAATTACACATCTAAGGAAATTGGAGCAAAAAAGCAAAAAGGGGAAGATGTCTCCAAATTCATGGAGGAGATGACCGCTTTAGGAGATAAAATTGCAGTCTTGGACCTCGAAATCTCCACCGTTGAAGAGGACTTAAAAAACAACGTAGCCGTTTTACCGAACGTGCCGATGGATGATGTCCCCATCTCTCCCAGCCCTAAAGACAATGTTTGCATTAAGGAATGGGGCGATAAACCGACATTTTCTTTCCCGTTTAAAAATCACGTAGAGCTCAATGAAAAGCTGAAGCTCTTCGATTTTGCCAGAGGCGCTAAAACCTCCGGCTCTGGCTGGCCCCTCTACGTCGGTATGGGAGCGAGACTTGAATGGGCCCTTTTAAACTACATGCTCGATACCCACCGGAAAAACGGATTTACCCAAGTGATCCCCCCCCTTCTGGTCCGGCCTGAAATCATGTATGGATCTGGCCAGTTGCCGAAATTTGAGCACCAGCTTTTTAAGATCAAAGATCCCGATTATCACCTCTATCTGATCCCCACTTCAGAGGTCTCTATCAATGGGATGCATTTAGATGAGATCTTGAGTGAAGAGCAGCTCCCCTTAAAATATACTGCCTACACCCCCTGCTTCCGTAGAGAAGCGGGAGCCGCAGGCTCTCAAGAGAGAGGCCTCATCAGGATGCACCAATTCAATAAAGTGGAGATGTTTTGCATCACAAAACCGGAAGAGAGCGCCCGTATTTTTGAAGAGATGATGCTCAGCGCCGAAGAGATCTTGCAAGGATTAAATATCCACTATAGAAATATGCTCCTAACAACAGGGGATATGTCCTTCGCAGCAGCCAAAACAGTCGATATCGAAGTGTGGCTGCCTGGGCAAAATAGGTACTATGAGGTCTCCTCTGTCTCTAATTGTACCGATTTCCAATCGCGCAGATCTCAAATCCGTTACAAGCATAAAAATGAAAAACCCCAATTTACCCACACTCTAAACGGTTCGGGGCTCGCCACTTCTCGGTTGATGGTCGCCCTTTTAGAAAATAACCAGCAAGAAGATGGTTCCGTTCTTGTGCCAAAAGTGTTACATAAGTATTTAGGGGAAGAGATCCATCAAATTCAACCAAGGTAAGGGAAGCTATGTTGGAGAAATTTGTCCATTTTCTAAACCGTTCTCCAACTGTCTATCACGCGGCTCGTGAAATCGGCGCCAGACTTGCTGAGGCCGATTTCACCCCCCTTTCTGAAAAGGAAAAATGGAAACTGGAACCGGGCAAGAGCTATTTTGTAACCCGTGAAGACACCCTCGTCGCCGCATTTCGCCTGCCGAAAGGGAAACCCGAGTCTTGCACCCTCTTAGCGAGCCATCTCGATAGCCCTGCTTTAAAAGTGAAGCCGCAACCGGAGATTGTTTCCCATGGAATTGGGCAATTTGGGACGGAGCTTTATGGGGGGCCGCTCCTTCACACTTGGTTCGACCGTGACCTCGCAATTGCGGGAAGGATCATCGTCCTTAATCGGAACGGTCAATGCGAATCAAAGATTGTCCTGCTCGATGATTACCCAGTGATCATTCCAAACGTGGCGATCCACCTCAATCGGGAGGTGAACGAAAAAGGGTTCACCATCCACAAGCAAGACCATCTGAAAGCGATTTACAGCATTCAAAGCAAAGATAAGCATCTGGAAGACCTCCTCCGGAAACAGCACCCTTTTCAAAAGCTTTTGAGTTTCGATCTCTTT
This sequence comes from uncultured bacterium, assembly GCA_964456885.1. Classification (GTDB taxonomy): domain Bacteria; phylum Chlamydiota; class Chlamydiia; order Chlamydiales; family SM23-39; genus REEB52. The sequence goes on from CAYWDE010000018.1 coordinate 9,208, forward strand.
TTAGTCCCAATTGAAAAAGCCCGCTTCAACGGATTTGAAGATGAGCTCATCTCCTCCTATCGTTTGGACAATCTCACCTCAGCCTACGCAAGTCTTGAAGCGTTAATCGAGGCCAAGCCGCGTAAAGAGGCGATCCAGATGGCCATTTTCTGGGATCATGAGGAGATCGGATCGAAAACCTATGGGGGGGCCGATTCTCTCTTTGTCAATGAGCTCTTCGAAAGGATCTCTATCCACTCTAAAATGGACCGGGAAGATTATTACCGGATGAAGAGCGCCTCTCTTTGCCTCTCTTGTGATGTGGGGCACGGATTTCATCCCAATTACACCGATAAGTACGACCCTCAAAACGCCACTTTCATCGGGAAAGGGCCCGCTCTAAAATTCAGCGCTAAATATGCGACAAGCGGAGCCACTGCAGCACCTATTGTCCGCTTAGCCGAAAAACACAAAATCCCGCTTCAAACCTTTGCTTCCCGATCAGACCTCTCTTCAGGAAGCACTGTGGGGGCCATGATGGGGGCGAATCCAGGGATCCCCACAGTCGATTTAGGGATCAGCTGCTGGGGGATGCATTCGGTCCGGGAAACCATCGCTGGGCAAGATCAAATTTGGCTTTATGAATTACTCAAAGCATCCCTCGAAGAACCTTTGGAGGCTTATGAACCACTTTAAGGGAAAAGAGGCTCTCCAACATGTGATCGATGCGCGGATCAAAGGGAGAGCCGCGATGGCTGAAGTCCATGGGACAGAATTGCCAGGCCATATCAGCGCTGCGGCAGATGCAGCTAAAGAGACCGCTCTCATTTTATTGATTTTATGGGGCCTTCTTGGAAACGGTCAACACTGGTTTATGCTCGTCTTTATTGCAGGTTGGCTTGTTTGGAAAGTGGGGCGGAGTGCTATTTTAGGCTGGTCTCGACTTGAAAGGCTCCACCGGTTGATTGAAGAAGAGCGGTATGAAATAGAACACCATCGCCCTCAGGAAAAAGAGGAGCTTCGAGCCCTTTATGCAGCGAAAGGATTCTCTGGGAAACTTCTTGATGAAGCGATCGAAGTGCTCATGGCGGATGATAACCGCCTTCTCCAGGTGATGTTAGAGGAGGAGCTTGGTCTCAACCTCGAAACACATGAGCATCCTTTAAAACAGGCCTCTGGAGCCCTGCTTGGGGTCGTTGGCTCTGCCCTCGTGATGTCTGTCGGGCTCTTTAAACTACCGAATTGGGGAACAGCTTTTTGCGCAGGGGCAGTGATCGCCCTCTCTGCAGGGACGACAGCTCAACTAGAAAAAAACCGCCCCCTCCCTGCTATCGTTTGGAATTTGGCGATCGCTGCATTAGCTGCGGGAACGGCCCATTTCCTAGCACAAATGTTTTTATGAAAACTCCGTATGTTTTTGACGAATTTTTCTCATCGGGCAGAGAAGAGAGCATCAGCCCTTTTTTAACCCCTTCTTCTCGTAATTGGGGGAGAAATCTCTCTCTGAAAAGCGCAGCGAGTGCCGCATTGTGTCTCGCCCTTGCGTTTGCCTTCTCTTTTGTGAATCAACCCCTCTCCTATCTTCTCCTCTCTTTTGTCTATTTTCTCTCTGGAATTCCTGCCCTCATCGCCTCGATCAACGATTTAAAAAATCTGGAGATCAACATCGATGTTCTTATGACGCTCGCCGCTTTCCTCGCTGTCACGATCGATAGCGGTCTTGAAGGGGGGCTCCTTCTCGTCCTTTTTGAACTCTCTCATGGGATGGAAGAGACAGTTTCCCATAAAGCGAAAAGCGCTCTTCACAACCTCAACCATATCGCTCCGAAATTCGCCCATATGATTGAAAACGGGAATCAGTACGAAAAATCGGTCCGAGAGATCCAGGTTGGAGAAAAAGTGCTCGTCAAGCATGGGGAGATCGTCCCCCTTGATGGGAAAGTGATTGAAGGGACCTCCTCGGTCAATCTCGTTCACCTCACAGGGGAAAGCCTACCCGTCTCTAAAACAGTTGGCGATCTAGTCGCTGCAGGGGCCCGCAACCTAGAAGCGGCGCTAGTCATTGAGGTGGAAAGGACCAGCTCCGACTCAACCCTTGCTCGGATCATCCAACTCATTACACAAGCTCAAGAGGCGAAACCCCGCCTCCAAAGATGGTTGGATCGATTCGGCAGACACTACGCGACGGCAATCATTATCCTCACATTCCTCTTCGCGATAGGTCTCCCTTTCCTCGGAGCAATGCCCTACCTCGGCCATGAAGGATCTGTCTACCGCTCTCTCGCATTTCTCATCGCTGCCTCTCCCTGTGCGCTGATCATCGCAACCCCCACCGCCTATCTCAGCGCCATCAGCGCAGCGGCCCGGAAAGGGGTCCTCCTGAAAGGGGGAATCACACTCGACGCTTTAGCCAGTTGCTCTGTCATCGCTTTTGATAAAACAGGGACCCTCACCACAGGCGATCTAGAGTGCACTTCGACCGACTCTTCCGATGAGGCCCTCTCTGTTGCCTATGGACTTGAGAGGCAAGTGGTCCATCCGATTTCCGCCTCTATTTGCAAATTAGCCCAAAAGAGAAAAGTCTCTCCTGCAGAGATCAACGATTTTAAATCGATTCCTGGATTTGGAGTAGAGGGGACCTATAAAGGGAAACGGGTCGCGATTGGGAAGCCCGATTTTATCGGAGTGAAAACAGAAGAAGAGGGGGTCCTTGCCGCTCTCCTCTTTGAAAATAAGAGCTACCTTTTCCATTTCTCCGATCAGGTCAGGAAAGAGACCCGCCACCTGATCGAATCTCTCCCTCTACGCCCCATCATGCTGACAGGCGATACAGCAAAAAATGCGCACAATGTAGCCCGCCTTCTCGGGATCACCGAAGTTTACGCCAATTTGAAACCGGAAGATAAACTAGCAAAAGTGGCTGAATTCTCTCAAAAAGAGGGGCTCGCTATGGTGGGAGATGGGATGAATGATGCCCCAGCACTGGCCCGTGCAACGGTCGGCATCTCAATGGGGCGGATCGGCAGCTCAACCGCCATCGACGCATCTGATGTGGTCCTTCTCAATGACGATCTCCATCTCCTCGCTTGGACTTTTGAAAAAGCGAACCAGACACTCCGGATCGTCAAGCAAAACCTGACACTTGCCCTAAGCGTCATCGTCTTTGCAACAACGCCAGCGCTCCTCGGTCTTGTACCCCTCTGGGTCGCTGTGATCCTCCACGAAGGGGGGACAGTTCTCGTCGGCCTCAACAGCCTCCGCCTCCTTAGAAAATAGGGATCAAGGTTCAAACAGAAGGGAACCGAACGGATTTTTCTGAATATACCCACACACATCTGGTTCGGGACAATTTGTCTTAAATAGATTGAATAAAGAGGAAAAATCTTCGATCCTTTTTGTCCTCCACCAACCCACATGGAACGAGAGGTACACTTTCGATTGATTCACATAGGCAAACCGTAAAAGGTCTTCTAAAATATCCTCTTCTCCCCCTTCAATATCGCACTTTATGAACCCGATCTTATGAGTATAGAGGGCCCGATTTGAATAGACATAATCGGAAAGGAGCTGGGCAAAAGGGATCGCTTCGAGTGTGTAATCGTTGACATTGTCTATTCTCGGTTTAACAAAAGAGATCGACTCATTGAGATAATTTCCTCGAGGGCCAAAAATGACCTCTTTAGGTCTATCTGAGACAGGTTGCTCACAGATTGTCACATTATTGCATTCCGAAGCATCTAGATTTCTCTTTAAGCAATCTAACGACTCTCTATCTGGCTCTACAGCAATGACATGATAAAAATGATCGGAGAGCCAAATCGAAGTAGTTCCGATCCATGCCCCAAGATCGATGGCGATCGTTCGGGGATCTTTTACCCGATCAAAAACATCAAAGGTCTCGTTCTCCCACGATGGAAATAACCGCTCTACAAACCAATCAGTCTGTTGATTACACCGGACAAATTTATACAATACTCCCCTCTTATCCACTTCAATGATCTCACTTCCATAGAGATGAATCAGAAAAAACAAACAGATTAAACGGTAAAAAACCATGGTCGCCTCAAAAGGGGAAGAATATATCAGAAAAAAGAAATGTGGGGTTGCTCTTTTAAAAAATAGGCGCCTCCATTAAAAGGAGTTTTATATACCCCCCAACGAGGCAACTTGTCCCCTGAAGAATTAAAAAAAGCGATCGAAATCGAAACCAAAGCCTTTGGTGAAGCCTATGTTTGGCTCGAAGAGCACATGCCCAAAAGCTTTCTAGAGGCGGTAGACCAAGAGACAAAAATCTTGATTGCACGCAATCTGATGAGCTATTGTCTCCAAGATCGGTTCTCCCCTATCTATTTCAAACACAAGATCATCGTCCTATGCCAAGATGGACCTGACGCCGACCTAAAAATCTTCAAGAAATTTAAAAACTATGTGATCCGCTACTACCGGGCCTTTGTATCTAACGTTTCGCCCCCTTGCGACAAAGGGCACAATTTAAGGATTGCTTTCCTCTATTTCCACGACCTCTCTAAAATGGAAAAATTACCTCATAAAGAGAGAGAATCCCTATATGCACACGCCAAAGAGCACAACCCTCATCTTAAAGATGGGGAGATCGATTCGCTGATCCATGGGATCACCCCCAATTTTCTCCGCTCGATGGCGGGAGAGAGGCTCTCTTTAGCTCTCGATATGTTCTTTAGAGCTAAAAACCACCACCAGTGCCAATATGAAGTGCGGCGCAACGAAGAGTGGAAGAAAAAAGAGGCCCCCTCTCTGCAAGTCGTGATGGCTTGGAAGAATGTCCCTAAAGCGGGTTTCCTCTACCATGTTGCTAAAATCATCAGCGCCCACCACTTAGCGATTAAAAAAGTGGTCGGAACCTATATCGACCTCTCCAGCACAGAGACGATCCTTATCCTCTCTTTAGGCCTGCATGGCAAAAATGGGAAAGCGGCCTGGGAAGAGGCGAATATCGATGATTTTTTAAGAGAATTCGCCCTCATCAAATACTTCGATACAGATGATAAGATTGCCACCACTTTTACCGAGTCCCTCACCGGGAACGAAGCCCACCTAGTGCGCAATTTCATCAGCTTTGTCCACCAAGTCCTCGTCTACGCTGACCCCAATTTCTACTCTCATGAAAATGTCATTGAAGGGTTTTGCCGCCATCCAGAATTGACCGTTCTCCTCACCAAACTATTTGCTGCAAAATTTGATCCTGAACATCACAACCTCAAAAAATTCGATACCCTCCGGAAAGAATTTGTCCAACTCCTCGATAAACTAGACACAGGCCAAGCGATCAACGACCTCCGTAGGAAAAATATTCTGAAGCAGGGGCTCAGCTTCATCGACCACACTCTGAAGACCAACTTCTACCTCCCGAATAAGAGCAGTTTTGCTTTCCGACTCGATCCAAAATACATGGACAACGTCCCTTTTGAACGGAAAGAGAAATTCACCGACCTCCCCGACGGTAATTT
>CAYWDE010000019.1:0-14668 GCA_964456885.1 uncultured bacterium
ATCCATCTCAATACTCCTGCAGAAAAGATCTCTGAACAAGAGGTGTTTGCCAAGGGTAAAAGGTGGCATGCCGACCGAGTGATCTCCGCGCTCCCCCCCCTTTTTCCTTCCCGCTCTCTCTGGGTAGTCAATCTCGCCTATTCTTGCCCCCTTCCTAAAAAAGGGTTCGGCTATCTTGTCCCGACCCAAGAAAAGGAGTCTCTGCTTGGGGTGATTTTCGACTCGACCATTTTCCCTGAGCAAAATACCTCTTCAGAGACGCGCCTCACTGCGATGATCCGCCCCGAAGAAAAAGAACCTCTATCAGCGGCCTTTTCAGCTCTTCAAAGACATCTTGGGATCAATGAGAATCCCATTCATAAATCACTTTTTTTTGCTGAACGGGCCATTCCTCAATTAGAGGTGAATTGCCATGCGAATTATGGGATTTCTGTCGATGCTTGTATCGAGCGTGCAAAGAGTTTTTTTAATAGATAGATCTTAACTGTTTAATTTCTAGCTACTTAAATGTTTAAAATTATTTGTATAAATTGTTTTATAATTAGTTTCTGTGTAATATAAAAGGAGGTGGAATAGTTCCATCTGATAACTCCTCATAATGTAATAACATAAAAGAATAGGGGTTTTATGAGCTTTATAAGACGTGTCGATTCGACCAATTCTGTTCCTAGCTCTCAAGGGGCTAAGAAACCAAATAAAAGCGCCGCTACGGCTGCAAAAGTGAATCAAATTGTACAATTCCCGAAGGTTGCTCAAGAAGGGCTACAGGGGAGAGCTGTCTCTCAATTACAGCAGATCAAAAATCTTTACAAAAGCGTCCAGCAAGAGTGGAATGAGCTTTCTCCCGAAGATCTCGCTGAAAAAATCATCGATTTAGAGGGGCGTGTTTCTGAATTAACAGGGAGCTCAGCAGCGATTGATAAAATCAAAAAACAGGTAGAACATCTCCATTTCCAATTTGTATTCCCGATCGTATTGGAGCTAGAGAGGGGAAAATCGGACGAAATAATGCCCCCCTCTTTTGCCAAAGTCATAGATGGGATCGCTAAAGAGGTGCTTCAGAAAAATTCTTTACAGCCTTTGAATCAGCTCAATCCAGCTCAATTAGGGGAGGTCCAAAAGATCGCCTTAAGGAGCGGCTCATGAGTCCTGAAATTTTAGCACACGCGATGGATGAATATGTGGAGACCCTGAAACATCAAGTTTCTATAGCCGAGGCTTTTTTCTTCGGAAGGCTCTCTGAAGGGGTGGAGGGGCTATTAACTCTTCCAGAACAGGTGAGGCTGAAGATTGACCAGCTGATCTGGGAAGGTTCGGGCGGAGGAGCCGTTGACCCGACAGAGAAAGAGTCCCAATTGTTGATCGCCGCTTCCATTATGCGCTCTTTAGAGGAGCGGATGGGTTTTGAGTGAAAGAGAAAACCTGCCCCTTTTTAGATAATCAGGGGGTGGGTTTCGCTTTTTAGGCAGTCGCCAAAATTATATCCAAATTGCTTAAGGCTATTGGTCGATGCGTCTTTCGGATTTTGGATGTAGACTGCGTTCGGAAGGGTAAAGAGGATGAGGAAAAGGTCGGAAGTGATGTGGGGCCAATCGAGGATCAGATCGGGCCTAAAGAAGAGGACATTTTCTGAAGTTGAAGGGAGTGGAAGGAGCCCAAGAGGGGATCTTTTGGGCGGTTGCGTCGGATTTTGAGCGAGGATAGCCCCTAGAGCAAATCCTTGAATGCAAAACATCTCTTTCAATAGGCAGGCTTTCTCAGGTCTATTTTCTTTTAGAATCCACTGGTCAAGGCCGATCCTTAGCTGCTTTTTCCCTGTTAGAACGAGGGCCATAGGTCCCAGTTTGCGGAGGATGAATTGTTTAAGGGATTCACTTTGTCTCCATATATCCCTCTCTATTGATGCGGGAGGGAGAATATGGGGAATTTCGAATTCAATGAACCCGTTTTTTGTAAAAAAAGCAGATTGTTGAGCGGAAATAGTTGTTTTCATGCGAGGAGCTTAAACCGGTTGATAGTTTCTGCAATGGCTGCAGGCTCTGCAAATGCAGATAAACGGACGTATCCATCGCCTGAAGGGCCAAACCCGAGGCCTGGCAAGGTGACAATATGGGCATTCTTGAGGATGAAATCGAAGAAATCCCAAGAATTTATTTTGGGAGGGGTTTTGCACCAAATATAGGGGGCGTCGATTCCACCATAAACTGGGTAGCCGAGTTTTTTCAGCCCCTCAAGGAGGAATCTGGCCCTTTCGCTATAGGATCGGACCGTCTCTTGAAGCGCTTTTTGCCCTTCTGGAGTGTAGATCGCCTCTGCAGCTCTTTGGATCGGGTAGGAGACTCCGTTTGTTTTGGTCTCGACCCTCCTTTTCCATAGGGCGTTCAGAGAGTGGAGAGCTCCCGCATCGCGCACCTTCAATTCATGGGGGACGACGGTGTATGAGCAGCGGAGACCTGTGAAGCCGGCTGCTTTTGAAAAGCTCCTCACTTCGATAGCGACCTCTTTAGCTCCGGGGATTTCATAGATGGAGCCGGGGGCCCCAGAAGTGATGAACGCCTCGTAAGCCCCGTCAAAAAGGATCACTGCCTCATGCTCTTTCGCATACTGGACCCACCGGGTTAAAACCTCTCGGGTGATGGCAACTCCCGTCGGGTTATTGGGGGAGCAGAGATAGATCAGATCGGTGTGGGATTGGGGGGGCTCAGGTTGGAACCCATTTTCTTCGGTGCAGGGGAGGTAGGTGATCCCGCCGTAACGGCCTGTCTTCAGGAAAGAGCGGGTTCTCCCTGCCATTACGTTACTGTCGACATAGACGGGGTAGGCCGGGTCGAGGATAGCTACCCTGTTCTCTACAGAAAAAATCTCTTGCAGATTGGCGAGATCCGTATTGGCGCCATCCGAGATAAAAATTTCATCAGGTGAAATATTTTGGTAATCATGCTCTGCAATCGCCTTCCTTAAAAAGAGGTATCCTTCGCTGGGTCCATAGCCCCGAAATGTTTTTTTCTCCCCCATCTCCTTTACTGCATTGCTCAAGGCCGCAATCACGTTTGGAAAAATGGGATGGGTCACATCGCCCACTCCCAAATTGAGAATAGGGGCGTTGGGAAGATTTTTTTTCAAAGCCTCCACCCGCTTCTCAATCTCTGGGAAGAGGTATTCCCCTGAGAGTTTTTGATAGTGAAGATTCAACTTTGTCATAGGAACTAGAATAATCTCCTTGTCCATAACACACAAGTGAAACAAAATATAGATATGAATCCTATTGAAAGACTGAAAAATAATCTAGACATGATCGAGGAAAAACTCGGTTATGTTTTTGAAAACAAAGAGCTCTTGGTCCAATCCTTTATCCACCGCTCGATCGTTAACGAATTTCGAGAAAAAACGTTGGAGCATAATGAGCGGCTCGAATTCTTAGGGGACTCGGTCCTCGGTCTTGTTGTGGCTGATTATCTCTATCACCGCCTCCCCGCCCACCCTGAAGGGCAGCTCTCTCAACTCCGTTCCCGGCTGGTCGATGCGGGGTCTTGCGCTCAGTACCTACAAAAACTTGTTTTAGGAGAGCATATTCTGCTTGGGAAAGGGGAGGCGATGACAGAGGGGAGGACAAAACCTTCGATATTGGCCGATGTTTTTGAAGCCCTTTTAGGGGCGATCTACCTCGATGGGGGGCTAGGCACAGTCAAATCATTCCTCCTTTTCCACTTTGAACCAGAATTTGAAGGGGCGATCGGATCTCCCCCCCGGAACTACAAAGCGGAACTCCAAGATTTTTCTCAGAAAAAATTTCAAAAAACCCCTGTTTATAAAGTGGTCAATGAGACGGGCCCCGACCACTCAAAGATCTTTCACGTGATTGTTCTTGTGGGAGAAAAAGAGGTGGGTATCGGAATCGGAGCTTCTAAAAAAGAGGCAGAACAGAGAGCCGCTTTCGACGCTCTCTCGAAGGAGTCCTTATGAAAGTTCTATGGTCGTGCCGCGAATGTGGTCATTCGCAGATGAAGTGGACCGGGAGTTGCCCTACTTGTAAAAATTGGAATACTTTGGTCGAAGAGCAAGTGGTCAAAGAAGAGAAGCGGTTCGAGTCGAAGAAAGTGGAAAAAGCGAAAGCGGTCCGGATCACCGATGTCAATGCGGGTGAGTTCAAACGGATGCAGACCCAATTGGGCGAGCTGGATCGTCTCTTGGGGGGTGGCCTCGTCGAAGGTTCTCTGATTTTAGTTGGGGGAGAGCCGGGTGTTGGAAAATCGACTCTCATGCTCCAGATAGCCAATGCGCTCGCTTCCCAGGGGCTTACCGTCCTTTATATTTGTGGGGAAGAGTCGGCTGAACAAACCTCTTTAAGAGCGAGAAGGCTCAATATTAAAGATCAGAATCTCTATCTGTTCAGCGAGACCAATTTTAGTGCGATCAAAGCACAAATCGACCAGATCCAGCCAGATATTGCGATTGTCGATTCGGTACAGATCGTCTACAAGCCAGAGATTCCCTCTTCTCCCGGTTCTGTTGTTCAGGTGCGGGAAATTGCAACTGAATTTATGCATCTTTCTAAAGGGCATGGGATCACCACTTTTCTCATCGGCCACGTCACTAAGTCGGGAGAAATCGCAGGACCTAGGGTCCTCGAACATTTAGTCGATACGGTGTTGGAGTTTGAAGGGGATAAACAACATGGATTCCGCCTTTTGCGCGCCATTAAAAATCGGTTTGGCGCCACTGATGAGATTGCGATCTTTCAGATGAAAGAGACGGGCCTTATGGAAGTGCCTAACCCTTCTCAGGCCTTTCTTGAAGAACGGATGAAAGAGATTTCCGGTTCTGCAATCGTCCCAGGCCTTGAAGGGGCCCGCTCTTTTTTATTAGAAATCCAAGCGTTAGTTACACCCACCTCCTTTCCAAACCCTTCAAGAAAATCTGCCGGTCTCGACGCAAATCGCCTCTCACTCCTCCTTGCAGTGCTCGATAAGAGGCTCGGATATAATCTCTACCATTGCGACGTCTTTGTCGCTCTCGCTGGGGGATTGAAAATCGTAGAGCCTGCTATCGATCTAGGGATCCTTCTTGCAGTCGCCTCCTCTTTCACTAACCGACCGATCCCTTCCGATTGCATCGTGATTGGGGAAGTGGGACTCGGCGGAGAGGTGCGTGGAGTGAGCCGTGTTGAGACAAGACTGAAAGAGGCGATCCACATGGGTTTTAAAAAATGCGTTCTCCCGAAAAAGAATCTTAAAGGTCTCTCTCCAACGATCGGAGAGAAGATTTCTCTCATCGGTGTTGAACTGGTCGATCAAGCCATTCAGAATATTTTAGGGTGAAAAGAGCTCTCCTCGATCTTTACTAAAAATCAACTTGATCTTAATAAAACTTGAGGATATATTTAAAGACATCTTAATAAACAAAAAAGAGGTCATTATGAAACTCAAAAAAACATTTTTCTCTCTCCTTGCGCTAACTGCGTGTTTAACAGTGGGTACACTCTCTGCAAAAACTACAGGTCAAAAAGTAGATAAAGCGATTGATAAAGCAGAAAAAGAGGCAGAAAAGCTAAAAGATAATGCTAAAGACGGAGCCGAAAAAGCGAAAGACAAAGCAAATGAGATAGCTGATAAAGCAAAAGATAAAGCTAAAGAATTTGATAAAAATGCGAGAGATAAAGCTGCGGAAGTAGCTGAAAAAGCTGAAAAAAAAGCGAAAGATCTCCATGATAAGGCCAAAGAAAAGGCCCATGAAGGAATTGATCGAGCCTAAAAAAGTATTCGGGGCCCGCTCTTCCCCTTTATCTCGAGCTCAAGTTGAGGAGATTAAGAGGGAAGTGGGTCTTGATTTCACTGTTGTCTGGGTTGAGACAACGGGAGATTTAGACCAGACCACATCTCTTAGGCATCTCGAAAAGACCGATTTTTTTACCCGCGAGTTGGATCACCTCCTCCTTGCTGGTAAAATTGATGCTGCAATCCACTCGGCCAAAGATTTGCCAGATCCTCTACCTAAAGGATTGAAGATCGCTCTGATTTCAAAAGGGGTAGACCCGCGAGATAGCTTAGTCATAAAAAAAGAACCCGTTAAGCTGGTCGCTACATCTAGTGTCCGGAGAGAAGAGGCGGTCCGCCAACTCTATCCAGATTGTCAATTTGTCGATGTGCGTGGGACAATTCACGAAAGACTTAAAAAAGATGTCGATGGAGTGGTTATTGCGGAAGCGGCCCTCATTCGGCTCGGTTTAACCGATTTAAAAAGGATTTTTCTTCCAGGCCCCACAACACCTTTACAGGGAAAGCTCGCCATTGTATGCCGTGAATATGAGAACCCTCTACTTAGGACTTAGACCCCCTTCAGGAGTATTTCACTATCCTGTCATCCGGACAGAATATTGTGGAGATCTGACTGAAGCCCTCTCTCTCTGGCCGCAATTCACTCATATTATTTTCACCAGTCAAACAACTGTTGAATATTGGCCGGGCCCTTGGGATAAAGCTGCGATCGCTATTGGAGCGGCGACAGGATCAGCTTTGAAAAAGAGGGGAGTGGAGCCTTTGATTGCTAAAGAGGCAACTCAAGAAGGGGTGATGGAACTGATTTCAAACATAGGGGAAGGATTTTTTTTTCTCCCCCATTCCAGTAGAGCTCGTCCCGATCTGATTCAGTACCTCATTCAGGAAAAATCCCTTTTCTTCTCCTTAGAGCTTTATCACACTCATTTTCAAAAACTAGAACCGGTCCCCAGCTTAGATGATTTCGATGAAATTGTGTTCACAAGTCGATCCACAGTGGAGGGGTTTTTGCGCATTTATGGAAAGCTCCCAAAGGGGAAAAAATTGACTCCGATTGGCCCACTGACAGAAAAAGCTCTCGAAGAAGATATGGGTCGTCATCTATAATCGAGTTTTTGAGAAAGAGGTATTTTATGGCTGATCAGACGAGTTATCAACTTCCCGAATTGCCCTATGCGTTTAATGGATTAGAACCGGTTATTTCTGCAGAAATCATGGAGCTCCATTATGCGAAGCACCATAAGGGCTATGTGACTAATTTGAACGGAGCCTTAGAAAAATACCACGAGGCGGAGAGCAAGAACGATGTGGCTCAAATGATCGCTTTGCAATCGGCGATCAAATTCAATGGCGGTGGCCATATCAACCATAGTATTTTTTGGACCATTTTAGCCCCTATATCTCAAGGTGGAGGGGGCGATCCTAAGGGGGATCTGCTGAAAATGATCATCCGCGATTTTCAGTCCTTGGATGCATTCAAGGAAAAATTTAATGCGATGGTTACAGGGATTCAGGGGTCAGGCTGGGGCTGGCTAGGTTATAATAAGGCATTGAAACGGCTTGAGCTTGCCACTTGCGCAAACCAAGACCCTTTAAGCACCCAAGGGTTGGTCCCTATCCTAGGCGTTGATGTGTGGGAGCATGCCTACTACCTTCAATATAAGAATGTTAGGGCTGACTACGTCAAAGCGATGTGGAAAATTTTTAATTGGAAAAACATCGAAGAGCGGTTCACCAAAGCTTTGGGAATGGTGTAATTTCTCCTTGGAAAGCTCCTTTGGCGCTTGATTCATAGATCCTTTTCACATATGATGCTGTGAGAATATGGGACTATTTTCACGCAATAAACCAAAAATTAAAATCCAAACTACGAAGAAGGATGGATTTAGCGGCTGGATCAAATGTTCCGGCTGTAACGAGCTCATTCATGCTAATGAATTGGCGCAGAATCTCAATTGCTGTCCAAAATGTAGTTACCATTATCGGCTCTCTTTAAAGCAGAGAATCCAACTTTTAGCAGATGATGAGACATTCCAAGAATTTTTTACCGATATTAAACCTGTCGATGCTCTCCATTTTGTCGATACTGAAAGCTACGCAAAACGGATCGAAGAAGCGGGAAAAAAAACAGGCCGGGACGATGCGGCTTGCGTAGGTACTTGCCAAATCGAGGGGCGGACAGTTGCTTTAGGGGTTTTGGATTTTTCTTATATGGGCGGCTCCATGGGGTCCATTGTAGGGGAAAGATTGACCCGTCTGATTGAACTTGCCATCGAAAAAAGGCTCCCTCTTATTATTGTCTCTGCATCGGGTGGTGCTAGGATGCAAGAGTCGATCCTCTCACTGATGCAGATGGCAAAAACATCTGCCGCTTTAGCAAAGCTCCATGAAGCGAGACTCCCCTATCTATCGGTCCTCACAAATCCGACAACAGGGGGTGTGACCGCATCGTTTGCTACTTTAGGAGATGTGATCATTGCAGAACCTGATGCGCTCATCGCTTTTGCAGGGCCTCGCGTAGTGGAGCAGACGATAGGACAAAAACTGCCGCCACGCGCTCAGAAATCTGAATTTCTCCTTGAAAAAGGGATGCTCGATTGCATTGTAAAACGGTCTGAGCTGAAAGCCCATCTCTCCTTTTTTATCGAATTTTTCATGGGAAATGAGAGACCTTTTGAGAAAGATGAGCTTGCTAAAAAAATGCCGACCGCATTAAAAGAGCTTCTAAAGATCGCTGAAAGGACCCATGTCTAATAAAGTTGCTGTTTCCATAGATGTAGTAGATGAAGAATTGATCCCTTCTTATGCAACCCCTTTTGCATCGGGTTGCGATGCACGGGCATCGATTCAAGAGCCGATCACCATCGCCCCTAATACCTCTGCAATCATTCCGACAGGTGTGAAATTGGGCCTCCCTGAAGGGTACGAGATCCAAGTTCGACCTCGGAGTGGCTTCGCTGCAAAAAACCAAGTGACTGTACTGAATACTCCTGGAACGATCGATAGCGATTACCGAGGGGAAATCTGCATTATTTTAATCAACCATGGAAAAGTCCCTTTTGTCGTGACCCCTAAAATGCGTATAGCTCAGCTCGTTCTTTCTCCCGTGATTCAAGCTGAATTTGTCCGACAAGAAGCTCTAACACAAACCCAACGCGGAGAAGGAAAGTTTGGCCATACTGGCGCGAATTAATTTCTTCCATAAGACCTTTAAAAAAAAGGAATACATGAGGATCTCAGACTATTTGGATTCTCGGCTTATCTCTTTCCTTGATGTGGATACTCGCGATGATGCGATTCACCAGCTCGTCGATGTTCTTGATGAGGAGGGGTATCTCCCGAATAAAGAGACATTTCTAAAAGCCATTTTTCACCGCGAGCAGCTCGTCTCTACTGGGATCGGAATGGGTGTTGCAATCCCCCATGCAAAATTGAAAGAACTGACCGATTTTTTTATCGTGATTGGGATTCAGCAGAAGAAAGGGCTCGATTGGAATGCTCTCGATAAAGCTCCTGTCCGCCTGATTTTTATGATTGGCGGTCCCGAAGATAAACAGACAGAATATCTCCAGATCCTCTCCCTTCTTACGTGCGCGATCCGCGATGTGGACCTCCGGAAAAAACTCTTAAGCGCTCAATCAACAGAAGAAGCTCTTGCTCTTTTCTCTGAAGTTTAATATTTTCAAGACTATTATAACCCATTTCTTAATGCGGGGAAATTGTTATGGATTTAAAGCTAAAAGATGTTACGGAACTTTTAAATGTCTCAGAGACAACGATTAAACGTTGGATTTCTGATGGGAAAATTCCCTACTATCGGTTGCATAATCAATACCGCTTTAGCCGCAGTGAAATAGAAAACTGGGTATTGAGCTGTAAGCAAGGGGGCGATTTTTCCCCTTTTGCAGAAGAGGAGTCTCCTAAAGAGAAATTGGGGACCCAGCAATTCGGCCTTTTCCGCGCCGTCCATAAAGGGGGCGTCTATGGAAATATCCCAGGCGATACCAAGGAAGAGGTGATCCGGAATGCGATGGAGGAAATTGCAAAAGATCTCCGCCTTGATGCAGAAGTGATCACAGAGCTCCTTCTCGACCGGGAAAATCTCATGCCAACAGCTCTATCTAACGGAATCGGAGTTCCCCATACCCGCGACTTTCTCCTTCAAGAATCTTATGATGTGATCGCTGTTGTCTTCCCAGCAAAACCGATCGAATATGGGGCGCTCGATGGGCAGCCTGTCCACACCCTCTTTTTCCTTTTTGCCTGCGATGATAAGAGGCATCTCCACCTTTTGGCCAAGCTTGCTCACTTGAGCAGTAAGCCGGAGAATCTCTCCTTCCTCAATCGTCACCCGAATAAGGCGCAGCTCCTAGAATATGTGAAAAACTGGGAGTCGAATATCAAATCGCCACATCGTGAAGAGGCTTTGAAGGAGAGCTTTTAATCGGGCAGCTTATCCAAAAATTCTATTAAACTTTGATTTGCAGAATCTGGGGCTGTTACTGCGGGCAGAGGTCGTGCTTTTCGTGGTTTCTTCGAGCTGCTTTTGTTAGATTCTTCAGCCGTCGGTATCTCTTCTCTAGTCCGTTTTGCCACGAGTTTTTTTTCTAATTGATCGAGCTTAAGATTCATTTTATTTAAGTCATCTTTGAGTTTGCCGCTTTCGACGTAATAGCGCTCAAATCTATGTTGTGCAATTCTAGCGGCTTTTCTTGCAGCTTCTAAATTTTTAGTATTGGAATCGATCGATTTTTGCTGGTGAGCAATTTTAGCCCTTAAAGCATCTGCTTCTAAGGTCATTTCAAGGAATTTTGTTCTTGCACTATCAGGTTGGGGGCTTGGCTGTGGAGCGGGAGCTGCATAGAAGGGTAAAGGGATTGGGGGAAACTGAGGATGCCAAGAGACCATAGCTACCGGGACATATTGAATATTACCGGGATAATAGCCCTGTTGAGCTGGATCGTATGGATTAACAAAAGGGGGGATAAAGGGGGTAGCGGCTGACATTCGCTTAATTTCCTTAAATAAGGGTTAATTTTCGCGAAATTTTATCATATTATATATTAATTGTAAGTTAAAAAATGTATTTTTTTATTTTAATCTAGAAGTAAGGGTGTTTAAGAATAATTCTTAAACACCCTAGTGAGCTTTATTTCTTGACTAAGACGCCTTCTTGGCTTACTTTCGCATCGGGTTCTTGATCGATAAACACGATCGCACCCTCTTTCGCCGAGATGAGGTACTTTTTCTCATCTTGGTGCGGGTTCTGAAGCAGTTTCTCAGAGAGAGGATCTTCGAGGAATTGCTCGATCACGCGGCGTAAGGGTCTTGCGCCCATTTCAGGGACATACCCTTTTTCTACTAGGAAATCGCGAGCTGCATCATCGATTGTGACATGGATGTGTTTTTTCTCTAGACGGCCTTTGAGTTTATTGAACTCGAGGTCGACAACTGAGCGGAGAGAAATTTTATCCAATGTGCGGAAGATCACCAATCCATCGAGACGGTTGATGAATTCCGGTTTGAAGTGTTTTTTCACAGCCCCTTCGATCTTCTCCTGCATCGTCTTGTAATCCATGATGCTCTCTTTCACCGTAAAGCCCACTTCGGTCGACTTGCGGATCAGGTCGGCGCCGAGGTTCGACGTCATGATGATGATCGTGTTGCGGAAGTCGATCTTCCGACCCACTGAATCGGTGAGGCGCCCCTCTTCCAAAATTTGGAGAAGAAGGTTCATCACATCTGGGTGCGCTTTTTCCACTTCGTCAAAAAGGATCACCGAGTAGGGGCGTCTCCGTACCTGTTCTGTCAGCTGGCCACCCTCTTCATAACCCACATATCCGGGAGGCGATCCAGTCATCCGGCTGATCGCAAATTTCTCCATATATTCAGACATATCGACTTGAATGAGCGCATCTTCGCCGCCAAACATATGGGAAGCGAGGAGACGAGCTAGGTGGGTTTTACCAACCCCTGTAGGTCCGAGGAAGAGGAAAGCTCCAATCGGCCGGTTAGGATCTTTAATATCTGCTTTACTGCGGCGGATCGCTTTGCAAACAGTCGCAAGGGCTGCGTCTTGGCCGATCACTTTATTTTTGAGTGTCTCTTCCATTTTCAAGACTTTTTCAGCTTCCCCTTCCGTCAATCGGGTGACAGGAACGCCGGTCTGTTTAGCTACGATATTGGCGATGTCTTCTTCGTCGACAATCGGCTTATGTTCGTCTTTATGAGACTCCCATTCAGCGCGCATCTTTTGCATATCTTCGCGTAAGTTTTTCTCATTATCGCGCAATTTAGCCGCTTTTTCATACTCTTGGCGGCCGATCGCTTCTTCTTTTGCTACGCGGGCCTCTTCAATCTTCGCTTCCATCTCTGTGATGTTTGCCGGTTGGTGCATCATCGCAATACGCGCTTTGGCTCCCGCTTCATCGAGAAGGTCGATCGCCTTATCGGGAAGGAAACGGCCAGAAATGTATCTTTCAGATTGATGGACCGCGGCTTTAACAGCTGCATCTGTATAAGAACATTTATGGTGCTCTTCGTACTTCGGCTTCAATCCGTTTAGGATCAATATGCTTTCCTCGATCGATGGGGGCTGAACAATGATCTTTTGGAAACGGCGCTCTAAAGCTGGATCTTTTTCGATATGCTTCCGGAACTCATCGAGTGTGGTCGCCCCGATACATTGGATTTCGCCACGAGATAGAGCTGGTTTTAAGATGTTCGATGCGTCGATCGCCCCTTCTGCAGCTCCTGCACCGACGATTGTGTGGATTTCGTCGATAAAGAGGAGGACGTTTCCATTCTTTTTAATCTCATCCATCACCGCCTTGATCCGTTCCTCAAATTGACCCCGGTATTTTGTACCGGCAATCATGAGAGTGAGGTCGAGGGAAATCAGTTTTTTCTTGCGGAGGTTATCAGGGACGTTCCCATTGACAATAGCATGAGCTAGCCCTTCGACGATCGCCGTTTTGCCAACGCCCGCTTCCCCAATCAGAACCGGATTGTTTTTGCGGCGTCTGCAAAGGATCAAAATGAGTCTTTCTACCTCATCTCGACGGCCGATGACAGGATCCATCTTCCCTTCGCGGCAAAGTTCGGTCAAATCGTGGCCGTAGGCGCGGAGAGCTGGCATTTTATCATTGATAGGCGCGGCAGGGGATGCACGGTCTTGAGGACCCGGTTGACGCGGATTATTAGTAGGATTATTCCCGTTAGGCGCTTGAGGGGTTGAGCCCATCGGAGGGAGTTGTAAGTTAAAGGTCTCTAGTTCTTTTAAGACCTCTTTGCGCACCTCTTTTAAATTGATATTCAGGTTTTCTAGAACCTGGGCAGCCACACCATCTGTTTGGCGTAAAAGGGCAAGAAGTAGGTGTTCTGTTCCTACATAATTATGGTTGAGGTTCGCAGCTTCTTCGTTCGCAAATTCGAAAACTTTTTTCACTTTTCCAGTGAGGGCAGGATCCCCATAAACTTGGATTTCAGGCCCGAAACCGACCATTTTCTCTACTTCTGCGCGGATCGCATCGTAGTCCAAATTCATGTTTCTCAAGACATTAACGGCGATCCCTTGTCCGAGTTTCAGCAGTCCTAAAAGGACGTGCTCGGTCCCTAAATAATTGTGATTCAGGCGCTGCGCTTCTTTCTTGGCGAGCTTGATCACCTGTTTTGCTCGATTAGTGAATTTGTCAAACATGCGATTCCCTTTTCCTTATTATAACCCTTTCAGGTTTTTTTCTCGACGTCCTACGCTGAATATTGGTACCATCTAAAGTTCTTTCTAATAAGGGCTACATCTTTCTTTGTGAAGTGAAATATTTATGTTGGAAGTTTTAAATACAGGAATTTCGTCGGCGGAAGAAAATATGAGCTTCGATGCGAAGCTCTTAGAAAATCTTCCACAAAAAGGAAAACCGATCCTCCATTTATATGATTGGGCCTTCCCGTCGGCCACTTATGGCTATTTTATCGAGCCTAAAAAGCACCTCGACTTTGAAAAAGCCGCCTCCCATCAGCTCGACCTTGCCAGACGCCCAACAGGGGGAGGGATTGTCTTTCATATCTGGGATTTGGCTTTCTCCTTCCTGATGCCCTCGCAACACCCCTATTTTTCTAATGGTACTTTAGAGAATTACCAATTCGTAAACAAGGCTGTTTTAGAGGTGGTCCAATCTTATTTTTCTTTGACAGGGGAGTTGATCGAGCAAGATGCCCCCTCTTTAAGCCCCACCTGTAAAAATTTTTGTATGGCTAAGCCGACCCAGTATGATGTGGTCTATAAAGGGGCCAAGATTGCAGGAGCAGCTCAAAGAAAACGGCGTCAAGGATACCTTCATCAGGGGACCATTTCACTTCTTGCCCCCCAAATTGAACTATTAAAGGATGTTCTCCTTTCTCAAGAAAGGGTGGTGGAGGCGATGACCACTTTTACGTTTGCCCCTATTCAACAAGCCTCCCGTTTGAAACAGGTGCGAAAAGATCTGCAGAAACTCCTTGCTGACAAACTCATTGAGAACTTAGAATTTTAAGCCATGACAAAACAAAAAGCCCGTACAGCAATTACACCGACTCGTGAAGAGAACTATCCAGAATGGTACCAATCTGTTTTAAAAGCAGCAGATCTCGCTGAACACTCAGCTGTACGCGGTTGCATGGTCATTAAACCCTGGGGCTACGCCATTTGGGAAAACATGCAGAGAATTTTGGATGGGTTTTTTAAAGCGACAGGGCATCAAAACGCCTATTTCCCCCTATTTATTCCTTTAAGCTATATGGAAAAAGAGGCGCAGCACGTCGAAGGGTTTGCCAAAGAGTGCGCCGTTGTGACCCACCATCGGTTAGAAAAAGGGAAAGATGGGAAACTGGTCCCTGCAGGGGAGCTTGAAGAGCCG
>CAYWDE010000020.1:0-14381 GCA_964456885.1 uncultured bacterium
GGAAAGACGACCCTTGCCCGCAACGCATTCCCCAATTATCGGTATGTTAATTTAGAGTCGTTTGAAGAGCAGGAACTCGCTACTGAGGACCCAAAAGGGTTTTTAGAGAGATTTCATGGGGAAGAAGGGGTTATTTTGGATGAGATCCAAAAAACACCTAAGCTTCTGTCCTATATTCAGATTGAAGTGGATGAGAAACCGGCGATGGGCCGATTTGTCATTACAGGCTCTCAAAACATCCTTCTTAATCAGCACGTCAACCAAACTCTAGCTGGAAGGGTGGCGCTGATGACTTTACTGCCCCTGTCGATCGAAGAGATGAGGGGGGCCGATATCCTGCCGAAAACAGCTGCTTCTGCCATTTTTCAAGGAGCTTATCCTAGAGTTTATCAACATCAAGCCGATCCGGTGGTCTTTGCAGAGAGTTATATCCGGACCTATGTGGAGCGGGATGTCAGAGATATCCAACAGATCACTTCTCTCTTGGAATTTCAAAAATTTATGCGCCTTTGCGCAGCGCGAATCGGCCAACTTTTGGACTTGACCGACCTGTCCAAAGATGCAGGTATTTCTCTGCCAACGGTTAAATCATGGCTTTCCGTTCTAGAGGCTTCTTACATTATTTTCCTTGTCCAGCCACACCATGTGAATTTCAATAAACGGATGGTCAAAATGCCAAAACTCTACTTCTACGACACCTCTTTGGCATGCAATCTCCTCCGTCTGACAAGCGCAGATGATGTTTATGATCACTATTTAAGAGGGGGTTTGTTTGAATCGATGATCCTCTCCGATTTTCTAAAAAAACGTTACCATCATGGGCTACCCCCAAATGTCTATTTTTGGAGAGATAAATTAGGCAATGAGGTCGATTGCCTTCTAGAAGAAGGGATCCGTCTAACACCTATTGAAATCAAATCCACCTCGACGATTCAGTCCGATTTATTTGAAGGCCTTATTAAATGGTGTAACTGGGCAGAAATCAACCCTGGAAATGGGACGGTCGTTTATGCAGGCGAAGAAGACCAATTGCGCAAACAGGGGCATATCCTCTCTTGGAAACTTCTTTGAACGAAAAACCTCTGGTTTTCTAATTTTTTTTATTATCTACCCATTTATTTTTATTAGAATAAGAATTTCCTAGCCTATTTTGACCCGTTATGGCATGAACGTTGCTGAGATGGGAACTTTAGAAGAAAAAGAACCAAATGCGATAGGGCCCTATGAGATTGTCCAAAGTTTGGGCAAAGGGGGGATGGGTGAGGTCTATCTCGCGAAAGATCCCGCTTTTGGGCGTCATGTCGCTTTAAAAAGGATCCGCCCTGAGCTCCGCCTCAATAAAACCATTCAGAACCGATTTTTGAGAGAAGCTCAAGTGGCGAGTGCCTTAAGCCACCCATCGATTGTCCCTATTTTGGCCATTCAAACATCTTCTCCCGATGTCTATTACACGATGCCGTTTGTCGATGGGGTGACTCTCAGACAGATTTTACGCTCCTATAGGGAACCGGGTGTCCATCCAGTTGTAAAATCGATCCCTTCTCTGGCCCGTATTTTTCTCCAGGTATGCGAAGCGGTCGCCTACACCCATTCAAAAGGGATTTTGCACCGGGACCTGAAGCCGGAAAATATCATCGTCGGAAAATATGGGGAAGTGATGATTTTGGATTGGGGGATTGCCGACTTTATCGATAAGATCGGAGAAGATGAGCCCCTTCCTGTAAGCCGTATTGCTGGAGAGGATTTGACCCGCCCAGGCAAAATCACAGGGACCCTTGCTTACATGGCTCCAGAGCGTTTGACAGGCAAATCTTCTTCTGTCCAGACAGATCTTTATGCCCTTGGGGTGATCCTCTATCAGATGCTCACTTTACAGCTCCCGTTCCAAAGAAAAACGATCGCCGCTTTCCGGAAACAGGTCCATAACGAACAGCTGATCGATCCTGTAGAGATGTCCCCCTATCGGGATATCCCTCACCAGTTGTCCCATGTGTGCCGTAAGTGTCTAGCTCGCTCTGAGCAAGATCGGTATAAAAATGTGGAAGAGCTGATCGGTGAAATCAAGAGCTATGTGGAGGGGAGACCAGAGTGGATCTTGGCTGCAGAACTGAGACCCGATCAAAAAGAGGATTGGCAATTTCAAGAAAACATCCTCCTCGCAAAAAACATCGCCATCACACGCAGCATCGATGTGACCGAATGGGCCGAGCTGATGATCTCAAAAGCTGGATTTGCGAACAACATGAGGCTCGAAGCAGATGTGCGCCTGAGTGAAAAAGGGCACGGTCTCGGCTTTCTATTGAGCGTTCCAGAACAGAGGCACAGCTTAGAAGAGGGGTACTGCCTTTGGATTGGGCATGCTGCTTGCAAACTCTTCCGAAACAATGTGCAACTGCTCGAATCAAAAATTCTCCAGCCGAAAACATGGCATCAGATCACCATTGAGAAGATCGATGAACACTTAAAACTATTTGTCGATGGGAAATTGAAGCTCAATTTTGCAAGCCACTTGCCGCTCGCAGGAAACCATATTGGACTACTGCATAAAGATGGGGACTTTGAACTTAAAAATCTGAAAATTTATGACGCGAGCCACAATGCGATGGTCGGTTGCCTCGCCGTTCCTAACGCTTTTTTAAGCCACAAATTATTCGATATGGCACTCCAAGAGTACCGGCGAATCGGACAGTCGTTTCCCGGGAGAATGGAGGGGCGGGAAGCCCTTTTCCGGGCAGGGCTCACAATTTTAGAAAAGGCGAAGGCCGAAGAGAACGATCAGCTCTATCATCTAGCTCTGAAAGAGTTTGAAAAGCTCTACCGAACACCAGGAGCCCCTCTTGAATATCTAGGCAAATCGCTTGTTTACCAAGCGCTTGGCGATACGGAAGAGGAGGCGAAATGCCTAGAGCTCGCCCTCCGTAAATTCCCCACCCACCCCCTCCTCTCGATGCTTAAAGAACATATCATCTATCGGATGCATGAGAGCTCTTTGAACAACCGGGAAGCGGCCTATCGGATCATCCTCCTCGCGATTCGGCACATTCCCGATCTATTAGATAATTCCGATACACGCCACTTGATCGATAGTTTGGAGAAGAACCTAGAGGTGCTCCCCTTCATCGAAAAATGTGAGGATCGCCTCAATTCGATCGCGATTCTCCTCGCCTTCTGGCTTGCAAAAGTCCCCATTTTAGTGGAGATCGCTCAAGGGGTAAGAGAGAATGAGATCCTCTTCAATAACGCCCTTGTGTGCCTCCAAGAGCTAGAGGCCTCCGACGCTCTAGAAAAGTTCCTCCCCAAAAAACCGCGGAAGAAAAAAACCCTGGTCGTCTGGAATGCACTCCTCAACAAAAAGCTCGATGAGGCAAAAGGGGTCTTCGATAAATACTCGGAAGCGGTCCATCAAGAGACCTCTCCCCTCCATTTTCCCTACGGAACCTATCTTTACATCACCGAAGGGAAAGAGGCCGCCTTCCGCCATTTCGCCTCTGTTTTAGAAACCACCTACCCCCCGACAACAGCCCTCCCTAGCCTTTTCCTTATGGGAAAACTCGATGAGAGCTGGATGGCAAACGCATTCTGGTGGGAGAAAAAAGAGCTCCACCGGCAAATCGAGCTTTTTTACCGCTGTGTAGGAAAAAAGTAAATCTGTTAAGCTTGTACCCTTATGAGCGAATTACCCAAAGCGTTTGATCCAAAACTCGTCGAAGAAAAATGGTACTCCTTTTGGGAAAAAGGGGGCTATTTTCAAGCAGATCCCCACTCTAAAAAAGATCCCTTTTGCATCGTGATCCCTCCCCCTAATGTCACCGGTGTCCTCCATATGGGGCATGCCCTCGTCGACACTCTGCAAGACATCTTAATCCGGTGGAAACGGATGCTCGGCTTCGAAGCGCTTTGGATCCCAGGCACCGACCACGCGGGGATCGCTACACAGACCGTTGTCGAAAGGAACCTCTACGCTAAAACTGGTAAACGGCGGAAAGATTTTTCCCGCGGAGAGTTTTTAGAACAGGTTTGGAAATGGAAAGAGTTGAGCGAGGGGCAAATCCTCAGTCAACTCAAGAAACTCGGCTGCTCGTGCGACTGGTCCCGCCTCCGGTTCACGATGGATGAGGGGTGCAACAGAGCGGTGCGCACCTGCTTCAAAAAAATGTATGAAGAGAAACTGATCTACCGGGGCGACTACCTCGTCAATTGGGATCCAGTGGCGCAAACAGCCCTCTCGGATGACGAAGTGGAGCATGAAGAGCGTGATTCATATCTTTGGCACATCCAATATCCCGTTGTGGGGGGCGGTCACGTCACGATCGCAACCACTCGCCCCGAAACGATGCTCGGAGATACAGCTGTTGCGGTCCACCCAAGCGACGAAAGATACGCCCAGTTCATCGGCAAGCAAGTTAAACTCCCCCTCACTGGCCGACTCATTCCGATCGTAGCCGATCCGTTTGTCGATCCCACCTTTGGCTCAGGGGTGGTCAAAATCACACCCGCTCACGACTTCAACGACTTCGAAGTGGCCCAAAGGCATAAGCTTCCCCACCTCAATATTATGACTCCAGATGGGAAAATCCTCCTAGAGGGGGCCTACTTTGGGATGACGATGGAAGAGGCGCGCGATGAGGTCCTCAAAGATCTAAAAGAGCTCCTCATCAAAAAAGAGCCCCATAAACTCCGCGTCGGGATCTCATACCGTTCTAAAGCTGTGATCCAACCCTACCTTTCGAAGCAGTGGTTTGTGAAGATGAGCCATTTCAAAGAGAAACTAATCTCTGCAGTGAAAGAAAAACGGGTCGATCTTATTCCACCCCACTGGGAATCCACCTACTTCCATTGGATCGAAAATTTGCGCGACTGGTGCATTTCTCGTCAGCTCTGGTGGGGCCATCGGATCCCCATTTGGTACAAAGGGGATCAAATCCTCTGTTACGACGGAGAAGGGAATCCCCCCGGCATCGACGATTCCTGGACGCAAGATACCGACGTTCTAGACACCTGGTATTCCTCGGCCCTTTGGCCCTTCAGTACCCTCGGTTGGCCAGATCAGACAGCCGATCTGAAAAAATTCTATCCCACGGCGACCCTCATCACCGGACACGATATCCTCTTTTTCTGGGTTGCTCGGATGATCATGATGGGTGAATACATCATGGAGAAGGTCCCCTTCCATGAAACTTTCCTCCACGGCCTCATCTACGGGAAATCGTACTGGCGGAACACCCCCCACGGGATCTCCTATGTTCAAGGGGAAGAGAAGAAAAAATATGACCTCGGAGAGCCCACACCCAAAGATGTGGAATCGAAATGGGAAAAGATGTCCAAATCGAAAGGGAACATCATAGATCCCCTCGAACTCATCGACGACTACGGGACCGACGCGGTCCGCTTCGCTCTTTGCTCAAGCGTCACTCACGCCCGTCAGATCGATCTCGATCGGCGCCGCTTTGAAGAGTATAAGAATTTTGCCAACAAAGTGTGGAACGGATCCCGCTTCGTCCTTATGAATCTCGAAGGGTTCACCTCTGAAGAGCTCTCTCAAGGGCTCAATCTCAACCTCCTCACTCTCGAAGACCAATGGATCCTCTCCAACCTCAATAGGACAACGGTAGAGATCAACCGGTGCCTAACAGACTACACTTTCGATAAAGCGGCTACACGCGCCTATGAATTTTTCTGGAACGATTTCTGCGCGAACTACGTGGAGCTCGCTAAACCTGTCCTCTTCGGTAAAGTGGGGACCCCCGAACTGAAGGCGAATAAGCAACGGCTCCTCGTGATCCTCCTCTCCAATACGCTCCGTCTAATGCACCCGATCTCCCCCTTCATCACCGAAGAGATTTTCTCTCTTCTGAAAAACCAATTTCCAGATCTGAAGAAAGGGAAAACAGATCCTTATACACAAGAGACCATCACCGCTCTCCTCTCCCCTGCTTGTATCTCCGCCCCCTATCCGAAAGCGCTGGGTCACATTGAAGAAGAGGTGGAAAAAACTTTCCAAGAGATGAATGAGCTCGTCCGCCAAGTGCGCAATATCCGGGCCGAAATGCAACTCGCCCCCTCAGAAAAAACGGAACTGCTCATCATCGGCTCCTCCAACGATTGGAAAATAGCCGAAACGCATCAAAATATCCTCACAGCACTCACACCCACTGTGAAGATCTCTTTCCTTACAGAAGAACCAACAGCTTTTGGCGCAAGCGCCCTCGTTGGCCCCATTAAGCTCATGATCCCAATCCCCGAATCGCTTAAAATTAAAGAGAAGGCACGCCTTGAAAAAGAGCGGGAAAAACTCGACAAACTCCTCGAATCGACCCAAGATAAATTAGCCAATGAAGAGTTCCGCGCCCGCGCACCGCGTGAAGTAGTTGCAAAACTCGAAGAAGCCCTTCTTCAGACACAGAAACAGCTAGCAGAGATCTCCACAAAGCTCAAAAGCTTAAACTAATACAAGATACTTTAGAGACTGTAGTTGAAACGGGGCTTTGCCGTTTTTTGGCGCTTTGATGCAGCCAAAACTGACGTTATAATTAAGAAATAACTTTTTCGGTCTCACGTTTGAAAAGGCGTGTGAAGTTCTGCGTCTCAGCGACAACAATAGGCGCCAGGCCAAAAAGGGCGATCAGGTTCGGGAAGGCCATGAGGCCATTCATGATGTTGGCAAAACTCCAAACAGTTTGCAGGCTAAGCATCGCCCCTGGGATGAGGAACAGGACGAAGAGGGCCCGGTACCAAGCGACAATTCGGATTCCAAAAAGATATTCCATGCATTTCTCCCCATAATAGGCCCAGCCGAGAATTGTGGAATAGCCGAAGAGGATCAGAGAAATGGTGACGATAAGACCTCCGTAGGGGAGCCCATTTTCAAAGGCTCGATAGGCGAGGCTTGAACCGGTTAACGGGAGACCATCAGAGCCTAGGGTGCCGAAAAGGCCGGAGACGGCAATCACAATTCCTGTGATAGTGCAGACGATCATTGAGGTGATAAAGACCCCACTCATGGAGATGAGCGCTTGTCTTGCAGGAACATCTGTTTTAGCGGCGGCGGCGGCAATTGGTGCACTGCCAAGCCCCGCTTCCGTGGAGAAAACGGTCCGGGAAACGCCGCATTGGATCGCTGCCATAAGGGTCGATCCAGCAAATCCGCCGAAAGCAGCTTGTCCGCTGAAGGCGTGTCGAAAAATCTCTTTAAAGGCGTGGGGTAGATATTCGATCCGCAAACAGATGACGAGAAGCCCCCCCAGAATATAGAAAATAGCCATGAAAGGGACGAGCCAGCTCGATAGTTTCCCAATACTCTTGATCCCTCCGAAAAGGGCGAAACCGGTGAGAAGGGCGAGGATAGACCCGACCCAAAGAGGGTTTAGATCAAATATTTCCCTCACTCCCGAGGAGATAGAGTTCGCCTGAATCATATTGCCCGTTCCGATCGCTGTGATCGCACCTACAACAGCAAAGAAAATAGCGAGCTTTTTTGACTTGAGCCCCTTCTCTAGGTAGTACATCGGGCCGCCACACATTTCCCCCTTCTCATCGAGAGTCCGGTATTTTACGGCTAAAATCGCCTCAGCGTATTTGGTAGCCATGCCAATCAAAGAGGCGACCCACATCCAAAAAAGGGAGCCTAAGCCCCCTATAGCGATCGCCGTAGCTACCCCCGTGATGCTCCCGATGCCGATCATCCCGGCAAGAGCTGTCATAAGGGCTTGAAATTGGCTAATATCCCCTTCCGCTTTATCATCTTGACGGGTAAAAGCAAGTTTTAAAGAATAGAGGAGGTAGCGAAATTGAACCCCACGAAGAGCGATGGTGAGGAAGAGCCCCACAACTGTGAGGAGGATCAAAAGAGGAGCTCCCCAAACCCAATTTTCTAACTGAGAGAGCCAAAATTCGAGATTTTTCATAAATTGCGGGTGTAATCATAAGAGAAAAAGGGGTTTTTACACAGTAAAAAAATATCTCTTTTGCTAGGATAAAGTCCCATGGAACTTCCAACACCGACTCAAATCAAAAATGAATATCCGCTCACAGTGGCTGAGTCGATCGACTCTTGGCGAAAAAAAGCGGAACAAATCCTTAAAAGGGAAGATCCCCGACTGGCGGCGATTGTTGGCCCCTGTTCCATTCACGACCCAGAATCTGCCTATGAGTATGCGCTCCGCCTAAAAAAACTATCGGCTGAGATCGAAGGGGCCTTTTTCCCAATTATGCGCCTCTTTATCGAAAAACCGAGGACAAAGCTCGGGTGGAAAGGGATGCTCTACGATCCGAAGCTCGACGCCTCCAATGACATCGCGAAAGGGATACGGCAATCGAGAGAACTCATTTTAAAGATTGCAGAGTTAGGGATCCCTTGCGCCACGGAGCTTCTAGAACCCCTCGTTATCCCCTATTTAGACGATCTGATTGTGTGGGGACTCATCGGAGCTCGCACCTCTGCATCGCAACCCCATCGTCAAATGGCCTCTGGACTCCATTTTCCTATCGGCTTTAAAAATGATTTCCGGG
This sequence comes from uncultured bacterium, assembly GCA_964456885.1. GTDB lineage: Bacteria > Chlamydiota > Chlamydiia > Chlamydiales > SM23-39 > REEB52. The sequence continues at coordinate 8,509 of CAYWDE010000020.1, forward strand.
GCGATATCGATGTGGCGATCGCTGGAATTCTCACTTCTCGGATCCCCCATTCTCATATCGGCATCAATGAAAGCGGGCACATCGCTGCTTTGCATACAAAAGGGAACCCTCTAACACATCTCGTGCTGCGAGGATCGGACATCGCCCCGAATTACGACCCCGCTTCTGTAAAATCGGCTCTGAAAAATTTAGAGAGGCACCGTTTAGAGCAGACCCTTTTAATCGATTGCTCTCATGGCAATTCAGGGAAAGATCATCTCCGGCAAAAAGAGGTTTTTGAGTCGGTCATGGAGCAAGCGGCAGAGAATCGGGCCATTGCTGGGGTTATGTTAGAAAGCCACCTATTTGCAGGAAAACAGTCTCTCACCGAAGACCCGAGCCACTTAAGCTACGGTGTTTCGATCACAGATCCTTGTATCGGTTGGGAAGAGACAGAAAATTTATTGCGGTCGACCTCAATCAATTTCGTCCAAAACTGATGCTCCCACGTTTCAATAACCCCATTTTGCCCATCGATGACCTGGATCCGGTAGGTCAAAATTTTCCGATCAAAAAAATTGAATGCAGCCGATCCTTTTGAATAATCAATAGGACGGGTGAGCACCTCCTCCACATTATCCCAAAAGCGGACTGTGAGAACCAGTTTGAGCTGCTGACTCAAAAGGTTGAGGGGAAATCGCCAACCGACGAGGAGCCTTTGCCCAAGAGGGGGTTTCTCTTGTCTCGGATCGGGAGTCCCCACATGGCTGCTCGCTAGAAAATTCCGGTCTACCCACTCTTGCTGTACATAGAGATGATCTTTATAGCAGCCTGACAAAAAGGTGAAAAAAACAAAATAAGTGAGTATGCTTTTACCCATGGATTCTCCCAAAAGTGTCGCCGGCATCATTTTTTCTCCCGATCGCTCCTCCGTTCTCCTCATTCAACGGAGAGACATCCCTGTCTGGGTTCTTCCCGGAGGCGGAATCGATTTGGGCGAATCAGCCAAAGAGGCTGTTGTACGGGAAATTTTGGAAGAAACGGGGTTTACTGTCAAAGTCGATCGGTTAGTGGGAGATTATATACCGATCAACCGCCTCTCTAAAAGGACCCACCTTTATGAGTGTGCAATCCTTCAAGGGGAGCCTACTCTCGGGAGCGAAACCCGAGGGATCCGCTTCTTCTCACTCGATTCACTCCCCCCCCTCCCCCCTCCCTATCTGGAGTGGATCCAAGATGGGCATCTTCAGAGCGCTCCCATCCAAAAAAAGTTGACTAGCGTCAATTATTTCACATTAATTAAAAATTTAATTTTACATCCTATCCTTGTAATTAGATTTTTATTATCTAGGATCGGATTAAATATAAATTCAAAATAAAATCGAACTATTAATTTCATTAAAAATGGGGTATAATATTTGGAATAAACCAACCAAATACAATAAACCATGTCGTCAATTCAAAGAGCCGATCTGATACGCCCTATTCCGAAACGGAAAGCAGATGAAGCTATAAAAGAACCTAACCCGAAATCTCGTCGTATAGAAGCATCAGTTCAATCGGCTTTTGCAACAACGAAGGGGAAAAATAAACGGAAAAGAGAAGAGGAAAAAGAGGATACCTTTCCTTCAAAAATTCAACGATTGAACCCTTCTCGATCGGCCCCCCCTATTTTAGAAAACCTCACATTGAGGCTTCGGGACACATTAAAAAGTGGCTATCTAAAGAGCCGCTCTAAGCAGGGGGTAGGAGCTCCTCTCCAGAAAGCTGATGGAAAGTTATGCAAAGGGGCCTCTTCAACCGCTCGATCTACCTCTAATGATTATATGCTGGCTCTGACGATCAGCCCGGATAAAAAGAGAAATCCGGCCGGTTTGGTAGTTTCAGCAGGAAGAAATATAGCCATCCTAAAAAAAATGCAACAACAAGGGTCTCATATTCCGAAGTTGTTTTCTGAAATGGAACTACCTCCTGAAAGGCAATACACGCTCTTTATGGAGCATTTAGGACCTGATCTCAGCTCCCCTCCAAATAAGTACGATCTAGATGAGATTGAAGAGATCGGGAAAAGTCTTCTCCATGCTCTTCGAGATATGCATAAACAGCAGATTCTCCACGGAGATCTAAAGCCCCTTAACTGCACTCGAAAAGGGGTATTTGACTTTGGCCTCTCGGCAGAAATAAACAATCCAAATGAAGAGGAGGTGTTTATTCCGGGGATCAGATACACCTGGCCCTACCGCCCACCTGAAATCCCTCTTTATCATGAGACAAATTTTAAAGGAGATCTATGGGCTTTAGGGTGCACCTTATTTGAACTCGCTACAGGAAAAATGTTGATCCCTCTACAGAATCGTACAGAGAGTACCCCACAACAAGACGATCTCGATCTTTTATGCTTGATACAGCAACGTCTGGGGATTAAACTCAATTTAAAGGCGCGAGAAGATTTCTATGAAAATGGGAATTTAAAAGCTCCCCTCTCTCAGGATATAGATCCCCCTCTTCCCCATTTACTGGCTGAGTTAGCCCCTCTCAAAGGACCTAAAGCCGATGCGTTTGTAGATCTTTTAATCAATCTTCTTGCCCCAGCCCCTCATTTGAGATTTGGAGCCGAAGAGGCATTAAAACACCCATTTTTTACAGGTCCTGAAAGCCGTGACATCTCCTTTAAAATCTCCCTTTTAGGAAATCCAAACCTATGCATCCGAATTTTAAATGGAGAGCAAAAAGTTCTAGAGACGATCGATCTCCGCAATTGGAGATCCGCATCGTGCTACCATATTCCAAAATCTGAAAAACCTTACCGATTTGAATTCTTTTCTCCCGAAAATAAGGATCAAATCGTCCATACTTATGAGGTCGAAATCAATGAAGAGGGGAAAACGATCCCAATTGATATCAGCCAGATTCCGATAAGGGGATCGAGAAGCCTATTTTAAAGTTTTCGAAAGTATGGAATGGGGCCATTTTGGCTATTTTGGATCTGAGAAATTCCAATCAGATCGATAAAGTAGAGATAAGAAAATTGCCTTCAATCTATCTATCCTGTTAATCTGTAAGCTCATAGAGGATAAAATGAGCTCAATAGCACCGCTTAATAGCGCCCTCGATTTTCTCTCTTTTATTGGCGTTTCAAATCATAAACGGCCCCTGAGCAGAAAAGAGACGCAACCCGCCAAAATCCGAAGGACCGAAGAGCCCTCAACACCCGCTTATACACCTCTAAGTGAAAGAGAATCTGGGGATATCCAAAAAATCGCAAGAGAGATTTTCAATCAAAAACTAGTCCAATATGGGGTGGGCGAACCTTTAAAAACCCTTGGAGGGACAATCTGCGCTGGAGTTTTTAAAAAAGCGCTCACCACCTCTGACCCTTCAAAAGTTGCAGTTATCGCAACCCCTTCTGCATGTCCCGAAACTTTAGAGGAGTCGAAGATCGCCGAACAAGAGGTGAATTTTCTTCAACAGTTTCAAGGAGCGTCCCATATTCCCATTCTCTATGATCAATTTTCGGTGCCTAATGAAGTTTATGCAATGATTCAAGAGAATATAGGCCCCACCCTCTATGAAGCGTTTTTAGATAGGAACAACCCTTATCGATTATCGATCACTTTATCCCAAATAGAGAGGATAACAAAAAAGTTGCTCGAGAGCCTTGCTACGCTTCACAAAAATGGGGTGATCCATGGCGATGTGAAACCGGGAAACTGCAGCTTTGGGGGGCATCTATTCGATTTTAACTTGAGTGGAAAAGGGGATCCAAATGGAGCGATTCCGGGGATTAGATATACGGGTCCATATCGCTCTCCTGAAGGGATCATTTTGGAAAAGTCGTTTTTCGCTTCAGACATATGGGCATTAGGCTGTACATTGTATGAGCTTTGGGGAGGGACCTATTTCATCCCTGTTTTTGATAAAGAGGATCCCCTTCAAGAAGACATCAATAGATTTCAAGCTTTTGCAGACCGGTTGCAAATCCGCTATCTCGAAGGAACTATCTCTCCAAAATACTTTGAAAATGGGGTGTTAAAGCCCTCTACCTTGAACCGACTCAACCCTTTGGAGAAAAAATTAGAGCCCCTAAGAAAAGATTGTAAAGGGGGATTGTTAGCAGACTTAATCACAGCCATGCTCAAATTTGAACCGGCGGAAAGGATCACCGCCGAAGAGGCGCTCGCACACCCTTTTTTCCAATCTGAGACTTTTGACCGCTCTTTCCATCTTCAAATCAGCGGTAGCCGCAATCTCACTTTCAAGATCCTTTATAACGACAAACCAATTGAAGAGGTATTTAATCTTGGGATATGCCCCCCTTTATCTTGCCGCCATATCGATGCATCCCTAAAACCCTATTGTTTCGAGCTAAGCGATCCGACCACTCAACAAATCGCCCATTTTTGTAATTTATCTCTGCCCATAGATGGGAAAACCATCTCTATAGATCAGGATGCCGTCTCAATCACTCTTCTTTAAAAGTGTGTTCGAAAAGAGTTAGTAAAAAATTGCTATATTTTTAACCCCCTCTTCCAGATAATACCCCCCCTTAACCAATCGATCTGATCAAAAAAACATGACATTTCAAATTAGCGAAAAGAGCGCATTTACGAGATTCGCTCACGACCCATTTTTGACGAAAGAAAAAGAGGGGAAAAAACTTCCGCGGACAAAAGGGATTCTAAGTCGCCTAACTACTAATCTAGGAAAAACATACCAGATTGTCAGAGACCATCTTCAAACGGAACAGGAATACAACGCTAAACTGGCAAGTTATGGTGTTGGGGATAAAGTAATAGGCCTATTTAGCCTCGAGCCTAAAGGAATATCGAAACGGGCCCATACAACAAAATATAAGAAGATTGTTGCCCTTCTTTCAAGCCCTCGAAAAACCCCCTTCCCTCACCAACTTTCAAGGATGATAGAACAAGAAGCTCGGATCATTCATGAGTTGAGAGGGGCTCCCCACATCCCTAGGCTTTACGACAAATTTTGGATCCCGAATCAAAGATATGCCCTGATACAACAAGATATTAGCCCCACTCTTTATGATCGATATCTAAATAGAAAGGACCCGTTCCGAAGGCAAATCACTCTTGATAAACTGGAGACAATCAGTAAACGGCTTCTAGAGTCAATTGCCTATATGCATACACTACGTATTCTTCATGGCGATATTAAACCAGAAAACTGCGGCGCCGAAGGGGAGCTTTTCGACTTTGGGTTGAGTGAAAAAGTCGAGAGGTTAGGGATCGGAGTAGAGGTTAAATACTCTCGATTCTATAGACCTTATGAAACAGTAGTAAAAAAGGCCTGTTATCTCAATTCAGATATGTGGGCATTAGGCTGTCTATTATTTGAACTGTTCACAGGGAAAGTTTTTATCCCTGTTCCCGATGACAAAAATGACCCGCTCCAAGCCGATATCAACATGCTTCACGCCTTTCAGCAGAGATTTCAAGTGCAATACAGAAATACAGAGAGAGAGCGTTTCTTTGTAAATGGTCAATTAAAACCTTCCAAAATGCCGTTTGTTTTACTCCCCTTAACACGAGAATTAGCTTTTTTTAAAGGGCCTAAAGAGGAGCAATTTGTCGATCTTTTAAAAAAAATGCTCCAACTTCAGGTTACAGATCGGATCAGCGCAGAAAATGCACTGAAACACGATTTTTTCACATCGGCATTGAGTACAGATCTCTCTTTTAAAGTTCAAATGACAGGAAAGAGGCAAATAGATGTAAAAATTTCGAGTCCCGGAAATTACGATTCTACCATAACTCTCTCCCCGCCCCACTCCCCTTCTACCTGTTGTCATTTGCGGAAATCTAAACAGCCGTTCCGATTCTATTTTTCTCATGTAGGTAAGCCCATTGAAATTCTTCACACCTGTGATTTCT